>CAZQOX010000234.1:0-2633 GCA_964594895.1 uncultured Candidatus Bathyarchaeia archaeon | reverse complement strand
CCGTAGGCCTCCTCGATTCTCGGCGGCCTTACGGTCTTGGAGGGTGACTCGGTTAACCCGAACTCGGTTATCTCGCTCACCTCGTAGGGTAGGTCCCTCGATAAGGGTTCCATGAGTTCACCGAAGCTCTCGTCGACCAGGTTCACCACAAACTCGTTGTTCTGCCGTATGTTTCTCCAGGTGTCGTGTTCCACTTCGCAGCAGAAGCCGTACATCGGCGGCTTCGTCGTGGCGGGGCTGTTGAAGCTGAACGGAGCCGCGTTCGATACGCCGTTCGTTGATGCGGTGGACACCACTATGCATGGCCTGAGAAGCATCTTGCTGAAATCTTCCTCGATTACGTCGTTCATGAGCGTTTCATGGTCTTCAAACCATAAAAGCATGCATGCGGTTAATCGACGCAATATACATGAGAACTCCGTTAATTGGGGATAAAACTATAGACCCAAACCCAAATCCTCTCTCCACTTCTCTACCATACACACGGTACACACCCACACATACTTCAGAAGCGATTGAAGAAACAAAAACTCGGCTACACTAACCCTCTAGCATTGATGTCGTTGTCCGAATGTGTTTACTGGGCAGATTCGACGTCTTCTACCTTTATTCTCAAATACTTCTTGGACGTAGTATACTAGATTCTTGAAGATGCAGCAGATAAGCCTAAGGGTCAACGAGCACTACGGGGACGAGGACATCAGCCTCACGTTCCCGGATAGATGGAGCATCCAGAGGGTGGAGATGGCGTGCAAGGACACGCCGCTGTTGAACGACGACGAGATCAGGTCCGCCCTGGACAACGCCGTCGGCGCCCAAAACATAGAGGAGCAGGCAAAGGGGAGGAAGGGCAGGATAGTCGTCACGTGCGACGACCTGTCACGCCCCACGCCGGCGGACAGGGTCTTCCCCTTCATCGTGGAGCAGCTTCATGAGGCGGGTGTATCGGATAGCCAGATATTCGTGCTGGGCTCCTTCGGGTGCCACAACCCCATGAACCTAGACGCCTTCGCCCGGAAGCTGGGGGACGCGGTGGTCGCCAAGTACGACTGCGTCAACCATAACCCCTTCCAGAACTTCGAGAACCTCGGCAGGACCAGCAGAGGCACGCCGGTCCTCGTGAACAAGGAGTTCGCGTCCGCTGATCTCCGCGTCTGCATAAGCGGGGTGAAGAAGCACGTCTGGGCGGGTGCCGGGGGCGGAGGCAAGGCCGTCCTCCCGGGGGTCTCCTCGATAGACACCATACTCTACAACCACAGCATCATCGAGGGCCGCAGACCCGACAACCGGCGCATCTGGTGGATAAAGGACAACCCCGAGAGGCAGGACATGCAGGAGACCGCGAGGATGGCCGACCTCAACGTCTCCGTCAACTGCGTCTACAACCACCACAGGGAGCTCATCGACCTGGCCGCGGGCCACGTGGACGACGCCTGGAGGAAGGCCGTGAGGTCCTGCTACGAGGCTCACGACTCCGGGTCGGCCCCGGAGTCCGACGTAGTGGTCGTGAACGCCTACCCTCAGGCCGACCAGGACATCGACTGGTGGGGGGCACAGGAGTCTCTCCGGGAGGGGGGCACCGCCGTCGCCGTCCACCGCTTCAACGCAGGCAGCGCGCTCCTCCACTACAGGGCGGAGCAGATGGGCGCCCCATGGAAGCGGATCTGCGGCTACCCGAGCAAGCGTTGGCCCGTGAAGCAGGCTGGGCGGATCCTGGTCTACACGGACCGGCTGTCCAGGAGGCAGATGCTGGCCTACGATGAAAGGATCGAGTGGCTGACGGACTGGAGTGATGTGCTGAACAGGCTACAGGATATCCACGGCGAGGAGGCGTCCGTGGCCGTGTACCCCTACGGCAAGACACAGTTCGACGCCGAGAAGAACCCTCTAGAAGTCTAGGTGGATAGACTCTTTCTCTGTCTCCGCTGAGGCTTTTTTGATGATCACCTGTGCCCTCATTAACGACGATTATTCTTGGATGAAGTGAAGCTCCACGCCGTTCGGGTCCTCGAAGAAAAGTATCTTCCTGTCTCCTCGCCCTGCGCTGCTCACCGGGGGAGCGTCGAACCGTATCCTGTCCCTGAGACCCTCGTACACCTCCTGTATATCCTCTACCTTGAACCCCATGTGCCTGAACCCTATGTCGGAGTTCCTGCGGGGCCGTCTGTGCGTCTCTTCTCCGTCTGGGAGTTTCATCAACTCGAGCTTCAAGCCGTCCTTCTCCATTAAACCGATCGTGTCGTGTGGACGGTTGATGGTCTCGACGTGTGTGAACCCCAGATATCTGTAGAAACGGATCGTGTCCTCAATGTCTTCGACCACTATGAGGATGTGGTCAGTGCTGATTTTCATGTGGCTCTCGGTTTCAAGTGTCTCGCTGGGACTTTAAACTATCGTGGTCGCTACATGTGGTTGGGGTCATGTCTATTCATGTTGTTCTTGATGTGAGGCTTTAATCACGGTGAATTGTGGATAAATTTATGGCCCTCCTTCCTCCTTTGGGCGTGCCTGCGTGCCGGGAACTTACGGGGCAGGGCTTCCAGTACGTCACCGATGTGGAGGATGTCAAGATTTGGCAGAAACCGAAATAGCGGTGGGTGGTGACTGTGGTGCGGGGGGTGGGGTTCGAACCC
>CAZQOX010000233.1:0-2638 GCA_964594895.1 uncultured Candidatus Bathyarchaeia archaeon | reverse complement strand
CGAAGAGCAGCACCATCCACAGCTACGGCGCCGCACCGGGGACGCCCTGGGAGTGGGACGAAACCTACGTGCAGGTGAGCACCAACGGCAGCGACTGGACGACCATCGACGGCGTCACGGACTGGGAGTTCCGCGTCGACAACCAGCTCAAACCCAACTATGTGTTCAACGGCAGCGGCTCCAAGCAGCTGTCGAGCCTAGAGGAGATGGAGCGGCTCTGCGACGCCAGGCTCACCATGAACCTCCGGGACGACACGTACCTCAGCTATCTTCTCGACCAGACGGAGCTCTGGCTCAAGGTGATGCTGCCGAACAGCCAGTACCTGCAGTTCAGCGAGGGCAAGCTACGGCTCGTGGACCCGCTGGTGAAGCCGGAGGACCTCATCGCGTGCCGCGTCGAGTTCACAGGAGGGTACCTGGAGCACAGCTTCACGTGATGGCCATGAAACGGGACACTCTGATAAGGGGACACCGCCTCGTCTTCAGGACGTGGACGTACGGCATGAAGCAGCAGTCGCTCCGCGAGGCCACCAGCTGGAGGAGAGAGGGAGGTGACCTGCAGCCCGACGTCGACCCCTGGAAGCTCAACGACCTCATGCTGGTCCAGACTCTGGTCGAGTGGGACCTGGTCGACGAGGACGGGCAGCCGCTGCCCATAACGCTTGAGAGCATCCACCAAGTCGAGCCGCCCGAGCTGGTGGAGGAGATGATCGCGTATACACAGATGATAAACGGCGTGACCCGGGAGGAGAGAAAAAAATCGTAGAGGCTGTGAAGCGAGGCAAGCCGAGCCCACATCTGGACGACGTCGCCCTCTGCGCGACCATGGGCTGGACCCTTGAGGAGCTTCGGGCTCAGCCGGCCCGGTTCGTTGATAGGCTCGGCGTCTATCTGGATGCAGTCGCCGACGAGAGGGACCGGGAGGGGCGGCGGCTCGAGGCCGAGATTCGCCGTCTGACGAGAAGGAGGTAGAAGATGTGAAGGTATCGAAGCCGGTGCGGCTGGTGGACTTGGGGATGGAGCTGCAGATGATACCCCAGAGCCTCCAGGAGGCGGCGGATCTCTGTCTCCAGCTGCCCCGGATGGTTGCCTTCGCCGAGGCGTTCTGCCCCGTGCGGACGGGTGCCCTCAGGGACTCGATCAGGGTCGAGCGGCCGAGCCTCCTCACAGCCAGGCTGGTGGCCGGAGGCGGAGGCCACGTCAACCCGCTGACTGGGCGGGAGGTGGACTACGCTCGACACGTCCACGACGGCACAAGCAGGACGCCCGGGAGGCCGTTCCTGCTGCAGGCGGTGCTGGCTGAGAGGCTGGCCACGGGCCGCGAGATCCTCCACAGGGCGGCGGGGGTGATCTAGTGTCAGATCGCATCGACCTCGAATACAACGTCCAGGTGACGGGCCTCGATCAGGCACAAGCCTCGGCTAACTCTGCGAGCGAGAGCGCCAACCAGGCGGCGGCTGCCCTGCAGAACGCCCAGGCCATGAGCAGCAGCAGCCTTCCCACCATGTTGATGACGATGAGGGCTGTGAACGCGACCCGTCTCGCCGTCTCCCAGACGTCTAGGGCCATCACGGATCTGAACCCCACGGCGCTGATGTACGGGTTCCTGAACATGATCCAGGTGGTCCGCAACCTCACGGCGTTGACTGGGATGCTCAAGGAGTCGTCGGGCGCCGCCGCGGCGGCCCAGAGCATCCTGGCGACGCTGACGGGGAACTGGTGGGTGATACCGCTGGCGCTGGCCGCCGGCGCCCTCGTCTACTCCAGGGTCAAGAGCATGCAGGCAGGCGGCCCCGTGACCCACACCGGGGTCTATATGCTGCACCGTGGCGAGTACGTGGTGCCGACCCAGGAGACGCGGCTCGGGCCAATCTTCGTCACCTTCGAGAGGCAGCCACGGAGCCCGCTTGAGACGGATCAGTGGCTCAGCGAGTTGGGGCCTCGCCTCACAGAGAGGATGAGGAGGGGCGGCTAGTGCCGACGCCGGGCTGGGCCAGGAGCCACGTGGAGATCTACGAGGAGCCGGGGTTCCTCGACGACTGTTTCAGGAGCAGCCTCTGGGCCAAGTTCCAGTCGGCGGCGTCGGAGAGCTTCGGGAACGCCGGCGACGCCTCGGGCGACTACGCCATCATGGAGGTCACCGAGGGCGGGACGGTCAACGGCGCGGGCTGGAGGCGGGACATCGGCGGCCTCAACCTAGACTCAGACGAGTATCCGCTGATCAGGGCTCGCCTCAGGGGCCGGGGAACGACGCCCCAGTACAAGGTCGAGGTCGAGTACACCGACGCCTCGACCACATCCTCGGGGTGGATGGACGCGCCCAGCGGCTTCGAGGCCAAGACGCTGCAGCTCGCGGCGGGGAAGACCGTCAAGTACGTCAAGCTCTACGCCCGGAGCAACACGCCGAACCAGACGGCCATGATCGACTACGACTACGCGGCGGTCCTCAAGAACCCGCCTCTCATACCCGAGGAGCTGCTTGAACTGGTCGCCGACCTCGTGACGACGTCGGCTGTATGCGGCCTCAGGCTGACGATGCTCAACGACCCGCTGCTCGGAGTCACGGAGAGACGGTACACGCTGGACGAGAACCTGGGCTCCAAGGCCTACGACCTGAGCCGTAACAGGCACCAGAGCG
>CAZQOX010000232.1:0-2642 GCA_964594895.1 uncultured Candidatus Bathyarchaeia archaeon | reverse complement strand
CGAGGCGGATAGGCAGGGCGTCAGCGTTAACACGCTGGTCGACCGCATCCTCAGGAGGTACTCCGTGAGCTACAGGTTCTTCGAAAACCTCGGCGCAGTGACGATCTCCCCTCACACGTTCTCGGATCTGCTGTCGGTCCTCGAAGAAGAGGAGATAATCGCCATCGCCAGATCAGCCGGGATGGAGCGGCCCAAGGAGCTGATACTGAAGAGGGGGCTGCCCCTGACCTACGAGAACGCGGTGTGGTACGTCACAGAGCTTCTCGGGGACAACAGCGGGTGGTTCAGGACGACCTACTACGAGAGGGAGGAACAAGACATCATCCACCTGAGCCACAACCAGGTCGTAGCGTGGAGCGTCTTCCTCAAGGAGTACATCGGAGCCTTCTTCAAGGAGGTCATAGGGGTCATCCCCGACGCCCAGGTGGTGGGCTCCTCTGTCACTTTCACCATAAACAAATCCAAGGTTAGACGAGACAAATAGGCTGAACCGCCTTTTTTTTCGCTACCTTTATACTTTTTAACCACACTTTGAGATTAAAACCAGAGACAGGTGTAGATGTTGTCCTTCAAGATTGCCAAGGTCGGGGAACTTAAGCGGGGAAGCTACGCGATAATAAACGACGAGCCCAGCCAGATCGTCTCTATACAGAAGAGCAAGCCGGGGAAGCACGGGAGCGCCAAGTTCAGGTGCACCGCCATCAGCATATTCGACGGCAGGAAGCAGAGCTTCGTAAGCAGCACAGACGCCAGCATCCAGATACCCATAGTGGACAAGAGGAGCGGCCAGGTCGTGAGCATGGGACCCGTAAGCGTTCAGCTCATGGACTTGGAGACCTACGACATGATGGATGTCGCTATCCCCAAGGACGAGGAGATCGCCTCCAAGCTGGGGGCGGGGAAGGACGTCGAGTACTGGATCATCATGGGTAGGGTGAAGATCCAGCGCGTCAAGAGCTGAAGGCGCATAAATGAAACGAGTTCACCAGATGCGGCTCCGAGGCGGAATGACGGTCGGCGAGCTCGCGGAGGAGATGCGTGAGGCCGGCGTCATAGGCGCCGGGCGTGTCGGGCGCGCCGTGGACATCGTGGCCGAGATGTTCGGCGACCCGGACTACACCACCTTCATCACCCTCAGCGGGCCTCTTGTGCCGGGCGGGCTGCGCCTAATATTCAGGGACCTCATAAGGGACGGCTACGTGGACGCCGTCGTCACCAACGGAGCCAACATGGTCCACGACCTGGTGGAGGCCATGGGCCGGGGGCACCTCGTGGGCACGGTGAACGTGGACGACGAGAAGCTCTACGAAGAAGGCTACAACAGGGCGTACGACATCTTCATCGAGAGCCAGACCTTCGTGGACCTGGAGGGCTTCATCTGCGGCATCCTCGACGACATCCCCGAGGAGAGGAGAACCGGGGTCGCTTTCCACGAGTTCATCAGGGAGGTGGGGCTGCGGCTCCGAGACGAGGAGAGCATAATGTACACGGCGGCGAGGAAGAACGTGCCCATCTTCAGCCCCGGTTTCCTGGACTGCATGCTCGGGATACCGCTGTGGATGTACAGCAAACGCGAGAAGCTGGAGTTCAACCCCCTCAAGGACTTCGACCTGCTGGCGGACATGGTCTACGACGCCAAGAAGTCTGGGGCCATCATACTGGGCGGGGGGACGCCGAAGCACCACGCGCAGTACGTGCACACCCTGAGGGAGGGGCTCGACGCGGCGGTCCAGATAAGCTCCGCGAGGGTGGAGGACGGCAGCCTCAGCGGGGCGCCCCTCAAGGAGTCCATCACGTGGGGGAAGCTGAAGGCCGGAAGCCTGGAGTCCAAGACCAGCACCATCTTCGGCGACGTCACCGTCGTGTTCCCGTTGATCGTGGCGGCGGCGCTGGAGAAGCTAAACTAACGGCCGTGTGCCGCCGTCCAACTAGGCATATATGAGTTAGATCGTGAACCGTCTGTACTTTTCCAGGTCCCCCACCCAGGTCTTCTGGTCCACGGGCCAGGCGTGACGGGCGCGGCGGGGCTTACATATGAGCTCAAGCACCTCGAACCCGTCGAAGAAGTGGACGCTGTTCACCGCCCTAGCCACTATGGCTGTGTCTAGGCCTACCCAGCTGCCGGCTAAAGCCACCACCTCCTCCCCGGGATTGAGGTGGCCGGCGTCCGTCGCTTCCAGCACCGCCGTCATGCACACGTGGAGTCCGGAGGAGAGGGTCTTGAGGAACATCATCCCGAGCTTCCCGGTGTCCACGAGCTGGGTGTGGGCGCTCAGGTTCCAGAACGGGTCCGTGCCCCTGATCACCTCGGCGCCGCCTTCAAGCAGCTGCCTGTGTATGCCCTCGTCGGGTATCCCTATGCGCAGGTCTCCTATGGCGGTCCCCGTCACCTTGGTGCCTGCGGCGGAGCTTACGACGATCACCTCCATGTCCTTGAAGACCTTGAGCACCTCGAGGGCGCTGAGGCCGATCTCCGAGGCGACCACGGCCTTGTCGATCCCCAACATGGTGGCTCTCTCATAGGATAGCTTCACGGTTTTCCTGGTGTTAACCTCGCCGTGGACGTTGAAGTAGAACGTGTCGCGGCCTGTACCTAGTTCATCCAAGCCTCATCGAGTGTTTAACGTGGTATGAATATAAAG
>CAZQOX010000231.1:0-2653 GCA_964594895.1 uncultured Candidatus Bathyarchaeia archaeon | reverse complement strand
TTTCGTGCTCAACTTCGCGTCCATCGATATGTCGCGGGATGCCTACAAGAACGAGGCGCTGAACCTAGGTGAGAGCGTCAGCTACGTCACGAGCCGATTCGTGGAGTTCATCGTCGCTGCCATCGTGGGCGGGCTGATGTCGGTCACGATAATACTGATCCCCGTGGTCATACTGATGTTCGTGGTCATGGTCGTGGACGAGACCGGTGTAACGGACGCGGTCTCCAAGAGCCTCGACGTGCTGAGGGCCGACCTGGGGGACGTGCTGCTGATACTTCTGTTGTCGATAGTTGGGTCGTTCGTGATCAGCTACGTGCCGTTCGTCTCGGTGCTGCTGGACGCGGCCCTCAACGTGGTCGTCGGCCTAGCGTTCATAGACCTCTACTCGAACTACAAGTCAGGCTGACATCCATTTCTTTACCCATTTTCTGTAGGTGCACTGGCCCCCGTTAGCTACGGGAGCTGTATTGATAGGGTGGATTAGGTTTTCCACGTCCACTCACGCCCTCTACAGGGACGTGCTTAACCCCTTTATACTGCCCCTCGGGGGTGTGGCTTGATGGGACATATCTTCCTCGTCGGCGTGGCCGCGATTCTCCTGGGGCTGGCCCTCCTATCCATGGGGGGTGTAGGCCATCACAGTGTTCGCATTAGCCTGAGGGAAGGCAGCGTACTGGGACAGGCTTGGTTTGTGGTCATCCTAATCGGGCTTCTGCTCATGTTCATCGACGTCTACTCGGGTTGACGTCATACGAACCTAAAAGCGGTACAAAGCCAACGGTTAGAATGCCGTTTATGAGTCTCAGGCCTAGGACAAGGGCCTTACATTGTTCTCCTTTTTTTATCCTATTTGCATTAAATTCTGTATAGTGGGTTGTTGCGGGGGGCCATCCAAGAGTTCTACGTGTAGGAAATCACGTTTAACGCTCGTGGCGATCGGTTTCCTGTCTCATTTTTTAACCTCTGAGAAGTATTGTAATTTGGTGATTTATCTGGTACTGGATATGCATGTGCATCTGACGGAGGAGAGGCCCGACGCCGAGTGGGTATGGTCAACTGGCCGGGCGAGGGTAGGCGCGGCTTATCGGCTGAGGTGTTCATCGAGAAGATGGACGCCTGCAAGCCGCGGATAGACAGAGCAGTGGTCTTCGGCCTGTTCTCGCTGGCGAGTGAGACGCCTGAAGCCATGAGGAGGGACAACGACTACGTTTTGAGGATGGTGGAGACGTACCCCGACCGGTTCATCGGGGCTGGGGTCGTGGACCCCAGCTGGGGAGAAGCCGCGATCAAGGAGCTTCACCGCTTCGTGGAGGCGGGGCTCCGCGTGGTGAAGATGAGGTTCAGCTCTATGCACTACCACGCCAATAACAAGGCTGCTCAGAGGGTGTTCAAGGAGATCGGGGAGCTGGGCGTGCTGCCTGTCTGCCACAGCGACTGGACCCACTACAGCAACCCACTCATCCTTGGGGATCTTGCGTCCATGTTCCCGGACGTGCGGATGGTGATGCAGCACTTCGGGGAGTACCTGAGCTTCGACGCCGTAAGCGTCTGCAGGAAGCTGCCGAACGTATACGTGGACACGAGCGCGCTGGTGCTGCCCAAGAACATCGTCCGGTTCATCGAGGATGTGAGCCCCGACAGGATCATGTATGCCTCCGACACGCTGAGCGTGCGGGGCGGTCTGCAGCCGCAGGACGCGCTGAACCGCGTCACCTGTCTGGAGCTGCCTAAGAAGCAGGAGGAGAAGGTGCTCGGCGGGAACGCCGTGGCTCTCCTCAAGTCCGTGGGGGTGAAGCTGTGAAGATAGACGTCCACAACCACCTCGGTGTAGACCCGGCTTACGAGGAGCACAGGACAGCCAAGGAGCTGGTGGAAGAGATGGGGAAGGCTGGGATCGATAAATGTGTCGTGTTTCCCTTCACCACTAACCCCGACTTCAGGGAGCAGAACAATGTGGTCAAGGAGGCCGTAGACGAGTACCGGGACAGGCTCATAGGGTTCTTCACCATGAACCCCAGGCTGCCCGAGATGACGACCCTCATGTACGGGTACATGGAGCAGGGCTTCAGGGGCGTGGTCACGGATCCCCGGTTTGGCGTCGGCCATGAGGCTAAGCGGTTCCACGAGCTGGTGGAGTGCGCACTGGTGCTGGAGATGCCCGTGTGGCTTCACAGCGACGGTGACACAGGCGCCTTCGTGTTGATGGCCATCGAGGAAATGACACTAAACAACTACGTGATCGTCACCGGAGAAGCCCCCTACGACCATCATCATGGATTGTACAAACCTGATTTACTCAACTGGGATCTTTACACCGGCAACCAGCAAGGAGTCGTCCTGTTCGAGAACATCATCGACTTCGTGACACAACCATAAAACCACAACCCCATCATTTTTTACATATAAAATCAATGATAGATATCATTTCGTGAAGATTAAACTCGATTCACCATCCACTATTCTTATTTCTCGGTTCTTCCCGGTGCGGACGATGACGTCTTGATGAAGGTGTTCATGATCGGAGTCGTCTTGATATGCTGCGTGCTGGGCATAGCCGTGAACCCCCAGTTGCTGGGTGACATCAGTTTCCCGGCTGTATCGTTGACGAATACCTACCAGTTGACGTTGATATCCTGCGCCGCAGTCTCGACGT
>CAZQOX010000230.1:0-2661 GCA_964594895.1 uncultured Candidatus Bathyarchaeia archaeon | reverse complement strand
GGAGGGATCGACGAGGCACCCGGAGAGACATGAACGGAAACCCCAGAGGATGGTCTTGGCGGCGGTGGCAGGATTCCCGGACCTAGAGAACTTCGACGTGGCGAAGGCTCTATTCCCGGACGCGTTGCACATACTTCTCCCGGCCGCCCAGATCCTAGAGGCTCCGGAGGGAAGTAAACAAGTGTCTTTCTTCACGGAGGCGGTCAAGGAGGCGGGTAGACAGATCGTAGCCAAGGGCACAGTCGACAAAGACGTGAGAGAGAAGCTCGTCGTCGATTACCCGCCCGAGATGAAAAACATGTTCAGGGAGGAGGCAAACAAGTACTTCGAGGTGCTGCTGAGAGGGGGGTGATCCCCCTTGTTTTTAATGTCGGGGCGCAACGGATACGTGGTGTATTAATTGGCAGCGGATCTGGTCGTCAAGAACTCTAGACTCGTCAGCCCCAGCGGAATACTCGATGCCGGGGTGGCGGTCAAGGACGGAGTCGTCGTGGCTGTCGCCCGCGACGCGCACCTGCCCAAAGCGGACAAGGTGATCGACGCGAGGGGCAACTACGTTCTGCCGGGGCTGCTGGACGGGCACGCTCACACGTTCCTCCCGCCCGAGACAGCCGAGACGGGGACGAAGGCAGCCGCCAAAGGCGGGGTCACCACCATGCTGGAGATGCCCGGCACCCAGATGGGGTGCTTTGACGCCGAACAGTACAGGGAAAAGAAGGCGATCATGGAAAAAACCGCCTACGTGGACTTCTGCATACACGCGGGGTGCGCTGCCGGCTACCCCGACGGCACCCTCACCGAGATGTGGGAGGCGGGGGCCACCGGCGCCAAGTTCTTCATAAGCAGCGCCGGCCCAGGGTGGCCCCAGACCTTCGACGGGTACGTCATCGACCGATTCAAGGAGCTCGCCGCGTGCGGTGGACTGGCCCTCATCCACGCCGAGAACGACAACATCATCAGGGACAACCTGAAGAAGCTGAAAGAGAGCGGGCGTCGGGACTATGCCGCCCATCTAGAGTGCAGGCCCAGGGTCGCCGAGGTGGAGGCCGGCAGAAGGATGATCGACTACCTGAAGATGACGGGCTGCCGCGGCTTGATAGTCCACACCTCGGTCCCCGAGACGGCTTGGTACAGCGCCGAGGCCCGGATGGAGGGCGCCGAGACCTACGTCGAGACCTGCCCCCAGTACCTGTACCTCACCGAGGACGACGTCAAGGAGAGGGGTCCATGGCTGAAGTTCGCGCCGCCTCCACGCTCAAAGGCGGACAGAGCCGAGCTCAGAAGGCTCCTTCAGGTGGGTTGGATAGACACCGTTGCGACGGATCACGCCCCCTACGGCAAGGATAGTAAGGAGGCTGGGCTCGACGACGTCTTCGAGGCCCCCAACGGCATTCCGGGGCTGGAGACCTACCTGCCTCTCCTACTCAACGGCGTAAACGATGGCTGGCTCAGCCTAGAGAGGCTCACCGCTGTGTCATCGGAGAAACCCGCCATGGTGTACGGCGTATATCCTCGTAAGGGCGCGTTGAAGGTAGGCTGCGACGCCGACATGGTCATCGTCGACATGAAGCGCAGAGTCAAGCTCAGCGACGACACCCAGATCACGGCCTGCGGCTGGACACCCTACGACAGAATGACCGTCCAGGGTTGGCCCACCGCCTCGATACTCCGCGGAAACGTCGTCATGGAGGATGATCAGGTGCTGTCGAAGAAAGGATGGGGCAGGTTCATTCCCCGCCTCGACGCGTGACACCTCTTTTCCTGCTCGGCCTCCTCTTGAGCCCGGTGCCGCATACCGGGCAGACGTCATCGGGCTGAGGCTCGGCGTACTCTCGTCGGCAGCCCGGGCAATACAGAGTCCATGTGAACTGCCTCTTGATGCCCGGGGTCGCCAAGCCCCTGTACCCAAGCCCGAGGGCGTCCGCCATGTTCTGCACAGAGTAGTCGTCAGACACTATCACCGGCTCCAACTCGTTGTCCATCAGCTGTAGCCCGAGGGCCAGAACCTGTTTATCTGTCGCCGATAGGGCTCGGGACTCCCCCATCCTCAGCGACTCGTCCTCCACAAAGCCCAGATACCTCCCCTCGGGCTCCACGACCTTGAGCCTTCCCGTGGTCTCCATGCTCCTGAGCCGAGCCACGGTGAACCCGTCTCTCAGCTCCTCGACGACGAGGGGCACCGTGTATGTGGCCTCGTTCTGCGGGTCGAGCCCCTGGATGAAGGCCGAGGAATCCAGTATGAGCGCGTACAACCTGTGCTCACTTGGACTGGATGGTTAATATCCGTTTCTGGATGCGGCTGTAGAACGACCTGAATCGTATGAAACGTGTCATACGTTCGCTCGCGTAGCATTCTATCGTGTTAAACGGCTGCAGCGGGTGTAGAGACCGCCCATCTATGATTGCGATGGCTTCCGCCCTGGGCTTGAGGAGCTCGAGTGTTATTATGGAATCGGGTGGTACCACGATGCTCTTGAAGTAGCTGTAAGGGTTGATCGCCGTAATCGAGAAGCCGTCGATGCCCGGAGCAAGGACGGCGCCTCCAGCCGACATGTTGTAGGCGGTGGAGCCGGCGGGTGTCGACACCAAGACCCCGTCGGACTGCACGTCTATTATGTGCTCCCCGTCGACCCTCAGCCCAAGCAGAACCATCTTGGAGGG
>CAZQOX010000229.1:0-2679 GCA_964594895.1 uncultured Candidatus Bathyarchaeia archaeon | reverse complement strand
CTCACGAGGAGATACTCCTCGAAGACCTGAAGGACATGGACAACCTGTTGAAGGCCTGTCTGATGGACATAGAGACCTTCAAGAACAAGTCCAAGATAATCCGGGAGCAACTCGTTATCGCGAGGAACAACCTGGACGAGGCGATCAGGCGCATCGACAAGATGGTGGAGGCATCGGGGTAGCCCCCATAGTTTTATCCCCTAAACCCAAACACATTCTCTCTCTGTAGCTTCCCCGGTCACTAACTCTCTCTATAAAACATGCATGTATATATTGCATATATTTAAAAAAAAATATAACATGTCATATATTTAGATAATTAATTCAATTGGCAGTGATGCATAATAGCTGAGGAATCGAATCAAAACGGAGAAAAGAGTTCTGTGGGGAGGTTGTTCCTCCCCTCCTTGGCCGTGAGCCGCTTCGCTACGACCCCGTCTACCATAATCATGTCGCTCCTCCTCATCGAGATTGGGCTATCCTTCGGGCTTCCCGTCGGAGTAACAGGACAGGTAGGAACTGCAGGTTCAATTCGCCGCATTCGTCTCGGCACTGCTCATGGGCATGCTGAGCGTTAGATTCAAGCACAAATCACTGCTTATGGCCGGCCTTCTCTTACTCAGCGTCGCGACATTGGGCCGTGGCCTAGCATCGAACTTCATCCTGTTCCTGATGTTCAGCGTTCTGGGTGGACTGGGAGGAGCCATGGTGACGCCAATGACCACGACGCTTGTCGCCAAGCATCTGCCATTGCAGAAGCGGGCCAGTGTCATAGGGTTGCTCATGACCACCGTGTCAGTTGCCTATGTCATCGGCGCTCCAGTCATCCGCTTCACCTGCGACGTTGGGGGGTGGCGGCTCCCGTTCCTCGTCTATGCGCTTCCCTTGCCTCTTCTGAGTCTTTTATTGGCTTTTAAAGGCCTTCCATCCGAATCAGAGAGTGAAGAAACCCCATCAAGCAGAGTGAGTTTAATCGATGGCTTCAAAGGAGTTCTCTCAAACAGATCCGCTGATGCCTGTCTCGTGGGCAGTACCCTCTCATCGGCTTCTTGGGCGGGCATAGGCCTTTATGGCATTTCTTTCTACAGGCAACGATTCTTGGTTTCCAAAGGGATGTCTACTTACTTAATGATAGGTGCAGCCATGAGCTATACTCTGGGCGCTCTGATCAGCAGTAGATTCGTGAACAAGTTAGGTAGAAGGCCAGTAACTTACCTATCTGCTTTGATGGCTGGAGTCTTCATATTTTTCTTCACGATTGTACCAAATCTATGGGTTTCATATGCTCTGAACCTGGCAGGTTGTCTTTTTTCAGGTATTAGGTCAACTGCTAATGCCAGTCTAACGATCGAGCAGGTTCCCGAGTTCAGAGGGACAATGATGTCGATAAACTCTGCTTCGATGAGCATGGGTACAGCCCTGGGTTCAGGCTTGGGAGGCCTGGCTCTTCTAATGTATGGTTACCAAGGCGTGGGCCCCACTCTTGGATTGTTAGGTATAGCCTCAGCCATCATCATACGTCTCGTCGCCGTCGATCCCACGCAAGTGTAAATCTAAGAGCCCAATACTTCTCCAAGACCAGTATTTAGGCCAAGTTGTGTGTGGGTTTGGGGCCATAGTTTTATCCACGCCTCACCCGAGTCTATGAACGACACTCGATGGACACGCAGACGCTCATCACTGTGACGGCGGGCGCGTCGGTGACTGTCGTCGTCGCCTGCATATACATCCTAAGCACACGGCACATGAGGCTCAAAAGGGAGGAGCTGGAGACCGCCAAGGCTAGGCACCACCTCGAACTTGTCAGGTTCATGACCGACGAGAAGTTCAGCCGCGCCATAACGGATATCCTGTGGAGGTGGCAGTGGACAGACTACGACGACTACTGGAGCAAGTACAGCCCCCGGAGCGACCCGGACGCCAACGTCACCAGGCGGCTAGCCAGGGACTACTACGTCGGCCTGGCTTCCCTGGTACGAAGCGGGGCGGCGACAGTCGAGCAGGTCTACGAGCTGAACCCCTCGGGAGTCACACGCTACTGGGAGAAGATGGGCCCCATAGCACGGGAGTTCAGGCGGCGTAACGAGTACCCCGACTACCTAGAGCCCGTGGAGTACCTAGCCGACGAGATCGAGAAGCTGAGGGAGAGGAGAGGCCTGTCGGCTCCCAAGCAGCTACAGGGCTAGGCGGCGATCATTCTCAAGTCTTATTATCCCTATGCCCCCAGATCATATCCGGTTCCATGAAAGCGGTTGACATGTTCAAGGAGAACACGGGGCTCAGCCTCCACGAGCAGTACATGAGGCACCACCCCCAGGTGCTCTCTGGGTTCGAGGAGGAGATGCCCAAGTACTGGGGCAAGAAGTGGAAGGCCAACACCACCATAGGCAAGCTGCGCACCGTCCTCCTCCACCGCCCCGGCAACGAGTTCCTCAGCGTCGGCGAACCCACGCCTTGGCCGCCCCACAGCAGCGACCTGGCCGCGTGGCGGATGAGCTGGAGGCCCAAGGACCTATCGAGGCTCACCGAGGACTACGAGCGGCTGAAGAAGGCGTACAGGGACGAGGGCGTCGAGGTCGTGGAACGCAGGCCGGACCCTTACGATCCGCCGTACCAGGTGAAGGCCATCTACACGGACGACGTCTGCCACCCAGCCGTCTACGGCCAGGTGATCCTAAG
>CAZQOX010000228.1:0-2715 GCA_964594895.1 uncultured Candidatus Bathyarchaeia archaeon | reverse complement strand
CCCTACCCCAACCAGCTCTACGAGCTCAGCATCACAGGGAGCCAGCTGAGCTTCAAGGAACTGTAGCAACCGAATTAGACGCGGCCCAAGGATTCGAGGCGAGCGTTTTCTCATCCGCGGCTGGCGACCACTCAAGCTTTTATCGTCCCCGACGTCTTCATCAAGGGAGCCCCCCATGAGAGTAGTCTTCCTAGGAACCAGCGGCAGCATGCCCACCCCGCGGAGGGGCAGCAGCAGCGTGGCGGTGAGGCTGGGCCGCGACCTCATGATGTTCGACTGCGGCGAGGGGACCCAGCGCCAGATGGTCCGCGCCAGGGTGGGGTTCAGGCGCAACATGAAGATATTCCTGACGCACCTCCACGGCGACCACGTCCTGGGGCTGCCCGGGCTCCTCCAGACGATGAGCCTCCTCAGACGGGAGAGGCGGCTGGACGTATACGGGCCGTCGGGGACCGTAGAGTACGTCAAGGCGTTCAGCGAGACCCTGGGGGGGCCTACCTTCCCCGTGATAATCCACGAGATACGGGAGCCAGGCGTCGTGTACAGCGACGACAGGCTGGACGTAGTCGCCGTCAAGTCCAGCCACAGGGTGGAGAGCTGGAGCTACGGCCTCCTGGAGAAGCCCAGGCCGGGCAGGTTTCACCCGGAAAAGGCTGTGGCCCTCGGCGTCCCTAAGGGTAGGCTCTGGCACGCGCTTCAGCACGGCGAGGCTGTGACGGTGGAGGGCAGAACCGTCGAGCCCATGCAGGTCTCCGATCCGCCGAGGCCTGGCAGGAGGATCGTCATCAGCGGCGACACGAGGCCTTACCCTGGGATGATCGAGCTAGCCGGAGGCGCCGATCTGCTCATCCATGAGGCAACCTTCAGCCAAGAGCTGCAGGGCAGGGCGGAGGAGGACGGCCACACCACGGCCCGGGAGGCCGCTGAGGTGGCTAGGGAGGCCGGCGCAAAGAGGCTCGCACTGGTCCACATAAGCTCAAGGTACTTCGACCCCGGTGTGCTGCTGGAGGAGGCGAGGCAGGTCTTCGCGGACGTCTTCGTCGCCGAGGACCTCATGGAGATCGAGCTTCCGCTGCCTAGATGAGGGGGCCCAGGTAGTCGAGGCTTCGAGGCACCTCGCCGTATGACTCGACGACGACCCAGCCGCTGAACCCGTTCCGCCGCAGCCTCTCCATCACCGTCTCCCAGTCTATGCCGCCGTCTCCGATGGGCAGATGCTGGTCGGCCTCGCCGTCGTTGTCGCTGACGTGGACATGCCTTATCCTGCCGCTGAAACGCCGCATGAACTCCCCCACCTCGCCCCGGAGGTTGGCGTGGGCCACGTCGAGCACCATGCCCATCTCGTACTCCATCTCCTCGTGGAACAGCTCGAAGTCCTCGACGGAGACCAGCAGATAGGGCATTGAGTCGGGGACGTTCTCTATGAGCAGGTCCACGCCGTACTCCTCGGCGTACCTGAGGAGCCAGTTCAGGGACCTGAGGTTCAGCTCCCAGGCCCGCCCCTTCATGAACCTGTCCGTGGCCGTCGTCCAGCCTGGGTGCACCACGACGCACGCGGCGTCGAGTTCGCTGCCGAACCTGATGGACGCCCGTATCCGTTTTAGTATCCACTCCCTGATGAGGTCGTCGTCCGCGGCAAGGTTGGTGTCGGCGTAGGGGGCGTGGATGCTGTAGCTCAGGTCGTAGCTGGCCCTGAGCTCCTGGAGCCGCTCGACCAGCTTGGGGTTCAACGCGTGGTGGCCGCTGTCCGTCAGCTCGATGTTCCGTGTGCCGAGGCCCAGGAGGTCGGGGAACACCTGCTCCAGCGGCCTGTCCAGGAGGTGGAGCGTCGAGGCTGCCAGGTTCATTCGCTATCAGACACAAGGTTACTGGGCATCACATAAGCCTTTTATCCCGTGCCTCAGATGCAGACTCGTATGGTGATATTTTGATTCAGCTGAAAGAAGGAGTCACATGGGTGGGCGCCGTGGACTGGGACATAAGGAACTTCCACGGCTACGTCACCCACAGGGGAACGAGCTACAACGCCTACATAGTGCAGGGGGAGAAGACGGCCCTCGTGGACACCGTGAAGGCGCCTTTCTACGAGACCATGCTCCGCCACGTGCGCGAAGTGGTGGACCCGGCGGAGATCGACTACATCGTGGCGAACCACGCGGAGCCAGACCACTCTGGGTCTCTCGCCAGGTTCGCGAAGGAGGCGAGCAACGCCACGATAATCTCCAGTGAACGAGGCATCCCGGTGCTCAAGAAGTACTACGGGGACATGGAGCTAGTCGGAATAAAGGAGATGCCCAAGGTGGACCTGGGCGGCAAGACCCTCAGCTTCACCCCGGTGCCCATGGCGCACTGGCCCGACAGCATGGTGAGCTACATCCCCGAGGACAGGCTGCTCCTCAGCAACGACGCCTTCGGCCAGCACATAGCCTCAGAGGCACGGTTCAACGACGAGGTCGACCAGGCCATCCTCTGGCAGGAGGCCACCGCCTACTACGCCAACATACTGATGCCGCTGAGCCGCACCGTCAACAACGCCATCAAGGCCCTCGCGGGCGTCGAGATAGAGATGATAGCGCCCAGCCACGGCGTCATATGGAGGAAGGACATAGGCGACATCCTGGCGGCGTATACTAGGTGGGTGAGCGGCGAGACGAAGCCGCGGGCCGTCATCGCCTACGACAGCATGTGGAAGAGCACCCAGGAGATGGCGTACGC
>CAZQOX010000227.1:0-2725 GCA_964594895.1 uncultured Candidatus Bathyarchaeia archaeon | reverse complement strand
TAGGCCGAGACCACGTTGGTGAACAGGTCGTAGACGAAGGTAAGCAGGAACCCTGCGACGCCGAGTCGGAGGTCGGGGCCCCACCCCGGCTCGACCCTCAGTCCTCCGCGGAGGGCTCCCCCGGCGACGCCGTAGAGCGTCTCACCGAGGATCGTGGCGGCCAGCGTCACCAAGTTGACCCCATAGGGGTTGACTGTGCCGTAGACAAGCCAGATGAGGGTCCCCAGGGTGGCCCCGAAGACCGAGCCGTACAGGTACCCGCCCGTGAAGACGATGAGGTCCATGAACTTGACGTTGACTACCCCTATCAACACGTAGTTGGTGGCGAGTGCCGCAGCCGTCATGACTGCGAGCATGGACGCCCTCCTCGCCGGGGTCAGCCCGTTCTCCTTCAAGCCCACACATAATGGATGGACCATCCATCCAATAAGCTTTTCCGCTGAGCTTTTACACAACCTACGCAGAGACAGACCCGTGATCGAGTACTTCGACGCACCGGACATCAAGAAACGCATACTGGAGATAATAGACGTGCTCCGATTCGACCACGTGGACCCCGAGCGGGTCCACTGCGTCAGGAGCAGGGGCAGCCAGGCCAAGAACACCATAGCCAGGATACACGGCCTCGGCAGGATATGGCAGGAGACCCTCAGGATGGAGCCCACATACATCCTGGAGATCATACACGAGCATTTCGACTACTGCCCCAGGGAGGCCCAGGACAGGACGCTGATCCACGAGCTCATGCACATCCCCAAGGGCTTCCGAGGTGGATTCAGGCACCACGGCGACCACGTCACCTCCGAGAACGTGGACACGTGGTACCGGCGGTACCGGCAGAGACGCGTGGACCTGAGGCTGGACAAGGCATAATTTACGCCGCGCACAGGTTCACACGATGTACCCGAGCCTCACCGTAAAGGTCGTCGAGGAGCCCACCACCCTCAGGGAGTTCATGGCGACCCTGGGGAAGGACACCCTCTACGCATACGACAGGCGCGTCGTCGGCGTAATCGTCAACGACAGGAGGCTCTGGGACTCCGCGAAGCTGAAACCCGGGGACAGGGTCGTCGTGTTCCCCATCATAGTAGGTGGATGAGCATCGGATAAAGTTCTAACTGGGTCAGCGTCAACAACACGGTCAACAGGACCCCCCACGCGACCTGCCCCACCGTGTGCATCCTCAGCTCAAGCCGGGCCCAGCCTACGACGACCATGAGCAGAGTCAAGGGCCAGAGCCTCATGCCGTACTGGTAGACGAGGAAGGTGGCGGGCCCAGCGACGCCGGAGGCGTGGATGCTGATCTTGTACCTAAGCGTGATGATCATCATGAAAAGGCTGTTCACTAAATAGCAGGACATCAGGTAGACCATGGCGACCGGTGCCTCTAGGTAAAAGAGCGTCAACAAGCCCAGAACATAGCTGGATATCGCCCCGAGGAAGGGCTTGGTCCTCTCGTCCCTCTCGTTGACCATCATCTCCTTCACGATTCCGCTCCGCCTCTGGATGAAGATGATCAAGATGGGCAGGACGCCCGAGAAGAATATCGCCGCCACTAGAACCGAGGGAGCGGGCCCCGCTGGGTCTGTAAGGTATATGTAGGCGAACGTTGCCACGGCGAGCAGCGGCGCGTTCATCAGGAGGGTGACCGCCTTCGCCAAGGACTCCCTTTTACCCATCACGGATGCCTCATGGAACGTACAACATATTCATTCTCTAGCGATATATACTTCTTGTTCCTCCCCGCCCTTACCGTAGGCCCGCACGGCGTCGAGGGTGAAAGGAGGACCGAGGATCACCATCACCCGCCCGTAGAAGTTGTGGAGGTCCCTAACCGAAGGCGTGAGGTTTCCCGAGGGGTGGCTGTGAGCGGTCCCGACTATAGAGAAGTCTATGGGCAGCATGTGGGTGGGGAAGGTGGCGAACCCCCTGCCGCCTGCGCCGAAGGGTGGGAACAGGTACTCTGTGACCCTGATCTCGCCGCCGTCCCTGGATCCGCGCAGCAGTAGGATCGTCTCCCTCGGGTGGGCGCCACGGGCCACGTCCATCATGTCCCTCAGGAGCCCCTCTGGCATTATGAGCCGCATACACCACACATATGCGGCGGTTAAATAAAGCCGTGGCTATTACGTGTTTCTGATGATCACCACCGTCCTCATGGACTACGACAGCACAATCCACGACATGGACGGCGTCATGGAGAGAAGCCTCGACGGCGTACTGGGGTACACAGGGGAGGAGCTCTACCATACGTGGGTCTTCGACGTCCACCGTGCCCTCATCCATCGGAGGTACCTGGACCGCCACGACGACACGATGTTCCACTGCACCCTCCTCTTCGACCACCTAAGGCTACCGTTCGACAAGGAGGCGGCGGGACTCATCTGCGCCAAGTTCGAGGAAGCAAAAGAAACGGCGAGGAAAGACCCCATCTACTACCCCGACGCCGTCCCCGCCCTCGAAGCCCTCAAGGACATGGGGCTCACCCTCTGCCTGAGCACGGGCTACGGGGCGGGGCAGAAAGCCAAGACGCTGGAGCTCAGGACGGGAAGGAAGTTCTTCAAGCACACGTTCAGCGAGTCGACGCTCGGGGTGCTGAAGACCGAGCCAGAGTACTACAGGAAGGCGCTGAGGCTGGCTAGGGCCAAGCCCGTGGAGACCGTGAGCGTCGGCGACACCCCGCTGAGCGACATAAGGCCAGCCAAGCTGGTGGGCATCAAGACCA
>CAZQOX010000226.1:0-2742 GCA_964594895.1 uncultured Candidatus Bathyarchaeia archaeon | reverse complement strand
TCATAGTGTCCCTCATACTGCTGGGGTCTAGCCCCTGCACGGCGATGGTGCTCGTCTGGGGAGTCCTCGCGGACGGCAACCAGGAGCAGAACGTCATCAACACCAGCCTGAACACGGTCACTATCATCTTCCTGTACGCCCCCATCGTCTCGCTGCTCACGGGCATACAGAACATACCCATCGACAGAGGCCTCCTGCTGGTATCGGTTTTCGTTTTCATCGGCGTACCCATGGCTCTGGGATATCTCTCTAAGCGTTATATCGTCGGGATGAGAGGCGAGGAATGGTTCAGCGGCGTCTACAGGCCCGCCGTAGGCAGGGTCGCCGTCGCCGCGCTCCTCACGACCCTGGTCGTGCTGTTCAGCCTGAACGGCGACGTGCTGCTGAGTCACCCGGACCTCATGGTGCTCGTGTCTGCCCCTCTCATCCTGGGGTTCGTGGTGGTGGTTGGGTACAACCTTGTGGTGACGCGGCTCCTCGGCCTGGCTTACAAGGAGGCGATCATCAGCGTCATCATAGGGTCCTCCAGCCACTTCGAGATAGCCATAGCCACGGCCATAAGCCTCTACGGGCTCGGGTCCCAGGCGGCCCTCGGCACCACCATGGGCCTCTTCTGGGAGGTGCCCATAATGCTGAGCCTCGTCTGGCTGGGTAAACGTCTCGAAGGGCGCGGCTTCTGGAGGCCGGCGGAAGAGCTGGAGGTCGCCGCCTAACCGTCAAAACCTATATATGACGGCGCTGCATTGCATGAACACTGAACTAGGAGAGATACATCAACGTGTCCAGGGCAGTAAGGGACAAGTGGCGCCGCAAGGAATGGTACGACATCATCCTTCCACGTTACTTCGGCGAGACCAAGGTGGGTGAGACCCCCAGCGACGACCCCGACAAGGTCATGGGCAGGGTCTTCGAGACGACTCTCGCGGCCATCACAGGGGACTTCAGCCAGGAGTACATGAAGATGTACTTCCAGGTATACGAGCTTGAGGGCCACACGGCGCGCACGGTGTTCAAGGGACACGAGTATCTCCGCGACTACCTCCGCAGCCTCGTGAGGAGGCGCAGCACCAAGGTGGACGGGTTCTTCAGGATCTATTCGAAGGACGGGTACAGGGTCAAGATCGTGGTCACGGCGATGACGCAGCGCAGGATCCAGACGAGCCAGGAGCTCGGCATCAGGAAGATCATGCAGGAGATCGTGGAGGAGAAGGCGGAGAACCTGACGTTCGACCAGTTGGCCCACGAGATGGTGCTCGGGAAGCTGGCGTCGGACGTGTACAACCGCGCCAAGAACGTCACCAGCCTCCGCCACGTAGGCGTCAGGAAGAGCGAGCTGCTCGCTCTGCCCAACTAAAGCTTCTCATCAAGCCCCGAGAAACACCCCACGCTTGTTCAATAAACGTTCTCGCACAAAGTCCACTGGTAAATGGCTGACGTACTTTAGCCAAACGAGGAAGAAGTGAAGAACCTAGTTCCATGTAACAAAGAACACCAACTCTACCCCAGAATTTTTTTTCCTAAAATTACAAGTAACCTGTAAAATCACCCCACAAATAGGCCTAATAAAACTCTTGTTCCAAGTAATAGACACGATCTGTGTGCCACACGTGGTCCTCGTGTGAGAGCATGTGACCCTATTTTTCTTTAAGTGCCATTATTTTTTCTAAAATGGGTTTACATATGGGGAAGAATGAACCATAACACGTTGAACCATCACATCCATCACAGAACGCAAACACGTCGTCATCAAGGATGCTCGTCAGGGTTTCAACCCGTGTCTTGATTTTTAGCGCTTTATCTATTATAGGCTCGTTTTTTTTCCTCCACTCTAGCATCTCTGGACTAGGATTAAGTTGATCCCAATGTTCGAAGGGTGAACTACTCGTTATCTCAACCTCATGCAGCAGTTTATTATCGATTGGCTGTATCTCATCCATTCAATGAATCAGAAAATTTACGTTATAATAAAGATATTCTTATAACTATATATATTCATATATATCCTTGCCCGCGCTTGCAGATAGAGAACGTGTTAATTTTTCTCGGCGGATTCTTTAAATTATCGTAGACGGGTCATACATGGAAGATTAGAGGTATGCTCGATGAGAGACAAAGCGATTTCCAAGATTTTCGAGGCAGCCAAGGCCGAGGACAGGAACTTCCTCTATGAGCACGAGGCCAAGAAGCTGTTCGGTCTCTACGGTATGCCGGTCACAAGGATACATGTAGCCAAGACGGAGGACGAGGCGGTCGAGGCCGCGGAGAGGATAGGGTTCCCAATAGTCCTCAAGATCGTGAGCCCCCAGATACTGCATAAGAGTGACGCGGGAGGCGTCATCGTGGGGGTCAAGGACGAGAAAGGCATCAGGGAAGGCTTCAACAGGATCATAGACAACGCCAAGAAATACAAGGCGGACGCCGAGATCACCGGCGTGCTCGTCCAGGAGATGGCGCCCAACGGCACCGAGATCATCGTCGGAAGCACCACAGACCCCACCTTCGGGCCCACCCTCATGTTCGGGCTAGGCGGCATCTTCGTGGAGATACTCAAGGACGTGAGCTTCCGCGTCGCCCCCATCGACGTGGTGGACGCCCGCGAGATGATCAAGGAGATCAAGGCCTACAAGATCCTCGAAGGGGCGCGGGGGATGCCTCCGAGCGACCAGGAGACCCTCGCCGACATACTGGTCAAGACCAGCAAGATGCTCATGGAGTGCCCCGAGGTCAAGGAGCTCGACATGA
>CAZQOX010000225.1:0-2763 GCA_964594895.1 uncultured Candidatus Bathyarchaeia archaeon | reverse complement strand
TGAAGGTGGACCCCTCCAACCCCTCCACCCAGGGGCTCGTCCTCTGCCCCACGCGTGAGCTCTCGGAGCAGGTGTCCGGCCACATCAGGGGCTACGCCCGCTACCTGGACACCAGGGTGGTGACCCTGCACGGCGGCTCCAACGTGCACAGGCAGATCGAGGTGCTGGGTAAGTCCGCGCACGTCGTGGTGGGGACCCCCGGCAGGTTAATGGATCTCATGAGGAGGAAGGCGCTGGACCTGTCCCGGGTCCGGGTGGTGGCCGTGGACGAGGCGGACAAGATGCTCGAGCTGGGGTTCATCGGGGACGTCGAGTGGATTCTGGGGGCCACGCCGTTCGTGAGGCAGACCAGCCTGTGGTCGGCCACCCTGAACCCGGAGGTTCTCCACCTGTCAGTCAGGTACATGAGGCACCCGCGGAAGGTCCTCGTGTCGAGGGACGAGGTGGCCCAGATAAACGTGTCCCAGTACTACGCACCCGTTGAAGGGAGCAGGGTCGAGACGCTGTACGGCGTGCTGAACGCCCTCGACGCCAGGAGGGGCATCATCTTCTGCAACACGCGGGAGACCGTCGACGCGCTCGCTGAGACCCTCAAGAGGGAGGGCTACCTCGTGGAGGCGCTGCACGGCGGCTACACGCAGAGCCAGAGGAGCGCCGTCTTCAGGGACTACAAGCTGGGTAAGATCAGGTACGTGGTAGCCACCGACGTGGCTTCGCGCGGCCTCGACATCAGGGGCGTCACCCATATAATCAACTACGAGGTGCCTGAGGACCCTGAGGTCTACTTCCACCGCATCGGGCGCACCGCCAGGAAGGGCGAGAAGGGCGTCTCGATCACCCTGGTCTCCCCCGAGGAGGCTATCCTCTGGGAGCGGGTCAGGGAGATGACCGAGACCGAGGTCACCGAGTGGCGATGACCGGCGCTTCCTCCGCAGGCTTGCCTGTAGTTACCTGCAACTAATGGATAGTTTTTTACACTAATTGACCCTAAACAGTTCAGGGGGCTTGTATGGAACGTAGGCTTCTGCCCTTTCTGGTAGTTTTAGCTGTACTGATCTCTGGTTTTCCATCGGCGTGGGGGGCTCACAGCTTCGAGTCGGCGCCTTACACAGACGAGCTGGGGGACGGAGTGGACTTCAACCTGTGTTTCACCATGGACACCATCGCCCCGATGCCCATGCCGATGGACGTGGAGTCGGTCACGCTGGTCCCCGCGGAGGAGCTTGACGCTGGTGACGTGACCCTCAACGTCGAGGTCAAGCTAAACGCTCCGCCCCTGCCCCACCAGTCGTACACCATAGAGATTGGCATAGACGCGGACATGGACCCCACGACGGGTGCCAGCAGCCCGGGATGCTTCTACAACGGGCTGGGGGTCGACTACGACGTGGGTGTCGAGGTGTCTGAAGGCTCTGTCGCGTCGGTGTGGCTGGACCACTACGAGGCCGGGGAATGGGTGACGGTGGCTGAGCCCACCGCCGACATCGTTGAGAGAACCGTGACAGTTGGCTTCCCGGTCGACACGCTTGGGTCCCCCCTCAACTCGGGGCTGACGGTGTACCTGATCACCGAGGGAGGGCTGGACATGGCCCCAAGTTACGGTGATCCACCGATGACGTTCACGTTCCACTACATTCCCGAACCCCACTTCGAGGCCCCCGAGGCCGTGAACGAGGGTACACCCTACGAGCTGGACGCATCAGCCTCTCACTCCAAGAACGGCGCCGTGATCCTGTACGAGTGGGACCTCGACGGCGACGGGGTCTACGAGGAGAGCCACCCAGACCCCGTCACCTCGTCCCAGTTCGCGGACGACGGCGTCTACCCCGTCGGCCTAAGGATCACAGACGAGGCTGGCTTCAGCTCCGATTACACCAAGGAGATCACAGTCCTCAACACGCCCCCGTTCAACGTGGGGTTCAGCCAGACAGGCGAACTGAAGACCGGTGAAGAGGTGACGTTCACCGGCCAAGCCGAGGATCTGGGAGAAGATCAGCTAACATTCGTCTGGGGCTTCGGCGACGGCGAGACCGCGGAGGGGGCCGATGTCACCCACACCTACGCCGACGCAGGCGACTACACAGTCATCCTCACCGTCACGGACGACGACGGCGCCGAGGCCACGAACGAGAAGGGTGTACAGGTGACCCCGTCAGGGACCGGGGTGTCCGACGGAGGGGAGGAGCCCGAGCCCGGGATAGACCCCCTGCTGGTGATCCTGGTGCTGATGTTCGGGTTCGGCGGTTTCCTCATCTACGACTACATCAAGAACCAGGAGAAGAAACAGAAGAAGAAGGAGAAAGAGCCGGGGGACTTCTGCGAGGAGCACCCCGAGGTCGTGGAGGAGGAGAACAAGAAGTGCGAGGAGGCCATGTGGGAGCTCGACGACGTCCTCGGCCTCATCGAGGACGACCTCGACGCGGCCCGGGACCAGTGGCACGAGGACATGAGGGAGGTGGGCCGCCTCCTCATGGAATGGGACACCGCCTACGCCGTGATCCAGAGCCTCACCCGGTCCGAGGAGGAGATCCGTAAGGAAGCCGAGAAGGTGCAGCAGGTGGCCGCCATCGTGAAGCCGGGCGCCAGCATGGGCAAGACGGCGTTCAAGAAGGGCGGCGAGGAGGCCATGAAGGAGATGGGCAAGCACATCGCCTCCGAGGTCGGGAAGGGCATCGCCGGCGAGGTAAGCCAGACCGTTAGCGACCTCCTCGGCCTGGAGGGCTGGGCCATGAGCGAGATAGGCATAGGCATCGCCAAGCTCAT
>CAZQOX010000224.1:0-2776 GCA_964594895.1 uncultured Candidatus Bathyarchaeia archaeon | reverse complement strand
ACGAGCTCGTACTCCATGGAGCCGCTTCCCAGGCGGCTGCACGTGTTGGCGGTGATCCACTGGCTCATGCCGACGATGCCTGTGAACTTCTCGTCGCCCGGGTTCATTACCTCCTTCTCCTCGGCTGCGCTGCCTGGTATCCCCGTCGCCTGCACCGACATGTCCAGCGCCGCGACGTCGATGGCCACCATGTCGCGGGACGCGAGGACGCCGAGGTTGGGTATGACGGGTCTGTCAGAGCCTGGGACGCAGTCGCAGGCGGGGGCGATGTCCATGGCGTAGGTCAAGTAGCCGACGTTCTCCGGGCCCATGTGCCTGATGTAGCCGGTGGCGGCATCGCCCATGGCGATAAGGAACCAGTTCCGCCAGTCCTCGTATTTCTCGCGGCCCCAGAGGTCGCACCTGAAGAGGGGCCGTTGGTGGCCGAGGCAGCCTATGCAGGCTTCGGCGTCCCACTCGGCGTGGTCCTTCTTTATCTTAATGGCGCCGACGGGGCACATGTTGTCGCATAGGACGTGGTCCGGGCACTCCTCGCCCAGGCAGTTGTCGCCGTTGAAGCTCCAGGTGTTCCAGCCCACGGTCTGGTGGAGGCAGAGGTGGACGTCGATCTTGCCGCGTTTGCTGCTGCAGCCGATGGCGACGTTCTTGATGCTGCCGCCGTAGACGCCGCTGCCGTGGCCCTTGAAGTGGCTCACCACGATCATGGCGTCCGATTCCGCGATGCCCTTGGCCAGGTAGCTCTCCTTGAGGAGGAGGCCGTCGGGGATGTCCACCTTGACGTCGTCGGTTCCGTACATGCCGTCGCTTATGATGATGGGGCACCCCATGCTCTGGGGCGTGAACCCGTTCCGTGCCGCCGTCTCCAGGTGTAGGTCGGCGGTGCTGCGGCCGCCGTAGAAGTAGTAGGGCGCCGTGGTGGTGTCGGTGACGAACGGCTTGCCGCCGTGCTCCTTCACCTTGTCCACGATGACCCTCACGAGGATGGGGCGGAGGTACGCCGAGTTGTTCCACTCACCCATGTGGCACTTCACGGCGACAGTGTCGCCCGGGTCGAAGCACTCGAACAGCTCGGCGTGGTCGAAAAGCTGCTGCGCCTTTGCGGGTATGCTCGATGGAAGACCGCTGTAGCGGTCGTCCATGTGGTAGACCTTACTCTTCATGTCCATGGTCTCCAGAAACTGGATATGAAATGGGTTTATCCTTTATTTAAAGCCCAACAGTCAGGTTACGACCATGCTCCGGCGGCGGCTCTCCTCCTCGATCTCCTTCGCCTTGGCCTCCACGGCATCAACGGCGGCCTTCACCTCCTCCTGGCTCGCGCCGGCCTCTAGCTTCCTCAGCGCGTCCTCGGCCGCCTCCTGCATGGACTCCGCCGTGGGCTTTCCCACCTTTGTTCTGAGCCATATCTTGTTCAGGTTCTGGCTCACGATCTTGGAGGCCCGTTTCACCCTCTCCGCCTGCTCCTCGGGGAGCCCGTCCTGCTCCGCCAAGGCGTCTAGCGTCGCCTTCGCCGACTCCATGGGTTGACTCATCTCAGCCCCAGCTCCTCTCCCAACGCCACCAGTCTCTCCTCGAACGTGTTAAAGCTTGTCCTCTGGTAGCCCAGGTGGCGGCTCCTCGACGTGTCGTACCAGTCCACCGCCGTGTAGCTCGGCGGGTAGACGGGCTCGACCTCGACGCCCAGGGCCCCGTAGAACCGGGTGAGGTACTCCTCTCCCCTCATCTGCCAGCTCGGGCCCCCCGCCACGTTGTAGACCCTGTCCCTGGGGCCTTCGTCCAGGCATCTGACTATGGCCTGCGCGGCGTCTTCGACGACGATGAACTCGACCCTCTGGTCCGCCCTGTAAGCCACCTCGTCGGGCAGCTCCAGCAGGTCCGCGACGCTGATCGGAGCCACCCTGAGGATTGTGTAGGGGCGCCCAGACCCTTTGACGGCTTTCTCGGCCATGATCTTGGACTCCGAGTAGTTGTCGTGGGCTGTCTGGGGGTGGGTCTCCTTCATCGGCGGCGTCTCGCGGTTGGTGACGCCGTAGGTGGATATGCTTGAGGCGAACACGATGGGCGTCCCGGGCGGGGCCGCCTCCAGTATGTTCAGCGTGCCCTGTACGTTCACCCTCTGCGTCAGCTCTCTGTTCTCCTCGCTGACGGGAGGCAGTACGGCGGCCAGGTGCACCACCGCCTCGGCGTCTCTGCACGCCTTCTCCACGTCATCCGGGTCCGTTATGTCCCCCCTGTGGATTGTGGTGTTGGGGAGCGACTCGACGTGGCTCCAGTCTACGTGGGGCAGGTCGAACGCTTTGACTCTGTGCCCGGCATCGGTGAGCTGGCTGGCTGTCCAGTACCCGAGGCGTCCGGCTCCCCCCGTCACCAGTGTGGTCATGTCTGGGTCATGTTTTGTGTCCGTGAATATAACGGCGTGGATGAGTTGTACCATGTAACTTTGAATAAACGTTTTTTGGGTTGATTCTGGAACAAGTTTCTTGTCTTGGTACATCGGCTTAGCTATACGTTTTTTTACTTGGGTAACGATCCGTTCTGGGTGTTTCTGGGGCTTCTTCTCGGTAGAGGGGAGTCGTTACGGCTTCTTTCGTTGACCTCCTTCCCCCCTACAGGAAAGCCCCTTGTTAAGTTTGGTCCGAAGTTTCAGAAGGTGGGCCACCAGCTTTCACGGTTTCGCGAAGCCGAAGACATCACTAGTGCCGTAAACGGAGCGTGGTTTAACTTCCGAGTTCGGAATGGGTTCGGGTGGGTCCCACGCCCTTTGGCCGGTTACCCA
>CAZQOX010000223.1:0-2778 GCA_964594895.1 uncultured Candidatus Bathyarchaeia archaeon | reverse complement strand
GCGGCCTCTGCTCCTGGTAGAAGACGCCTATGGGGATGCGGTCCCCCCACTCCAGAGCCTTCTCGTAGGCGGCTTTGAAGTCCCCTGTGTCGTGGCCCTCGTCCTCCAGCTTGTACACCCGCTCCCTGTAGAACTGGTAGGTGTTCACCCTGTTCCAGGTCACGCAGGGCTGGAGCACGTCCACCAGAGCGAAGCCCTGGTGCTGGATGGCCTTCTTAAGCACCTCCGTCATCTGCTTGGGCTCCCCCGAGAAGGTCCTTGCCACGAACGTGGCGTCGCCCGTCAGCGCCTGTGTGAGCGGGTTGACTCCTGGCTCGAAGCTGCCACGTGGACTGGTCTTGGTCACGAAGCCCTTCTTGCTCGTGGGGCTCGTCTGGCCTGTGGTCAACCCGTAGATGAGGTTGTCGTGTATCACGTAGGTGATGTCGACGTTCCGTCTGGCGGCGTGGGCGAAGTGGCCCAACCCGATGTTGAAGGCGTCGCCGTCCCCGGCGAAGCCCAGCACCGTCAGACTGTGGTTCGCCTGCTTGATGGCTGTCGCCGCCGGCAGCACCCTGCCGTGGATGGCGTGAAGGCCGTTCACGTCTATGTAGTCGGTGAACTTGCCGTGGCAGCCGATGCCCGTCACGGCCACCACCTCCTCGCGCCTCAACCCGAGGTCGACGAGGGCCTGCTTCACCGTCATGAGTATAGCGAAGTTGCCGCAGCCGGGGCACCACGTGTTGACGGCGGGAGTGCCGAAGTCCTTCATGGTCAACATCATGCCACCTCCAGAGCCTTGTCACGTATCTCGTGGGGCGTGAAGGGGCGCCCGTCGTACCGGAGAGCCACGTGTTCGAAGCCGTAGCCAGTGTTCAGCCTGATAAGGGTCCCCAGCTGGGACGACCTGTTGTTCTCGAGGAGGATGGTCTCGCCCGTGAGGTGCCGGGGCAAGCCCTCTGGGAAAGGCTCGACCACAGCCACCTGCACATACCTTGCCTTGACACCCTCATCTTCGAGCATCCCTATGGCTTCTAGCGCCGGTCCCTTGCTGCTTCCCCACCCCACGAGCGTGACGTCGGGGTCTTCCGCGCCGTACACCCTTATGGGCTCCAGCGCCTCGACGGCCTCCTTGATGTGAGAGGTCTTCCTGAACCGTTTGTCGACCATCTCCCTCGTCTGGCCGGAGTCGGAGGTGCTGAACCCGCGTTCCACGTGCTCGTTGCTGTTGGCCAGCACAAGCGCGTTAGGCGTTCCAGGTATTACGCGGGGGCTCACGCCGTCCTCTGTGATCCTGTATCTCCCGTACTCCTCGTCTCCACCCCACTCGGTTAACAGCTTGCCTCTGTCGATCTTCACCTTGGAGAGGTCGAAGGGCTCGGTGGTCTTGTGGCTCTCGATGATGTTCTTGTCCGTTAGCACGATGACGGGTATCTGGAACCTCTCGGCAAGGTTAAACGCCTCGGCGGTCATGTAGAAGCACTGATCCACGTCGCCCGGGGCGAGGACCATACGCTGGAACTCTCCGTGGGCGCCGTAGACGGCGAAGAGCAGGTCGCCCTGGGCCGAGTAGGTGGCGAGGCCGGTGCTGGGGCCGGGGCGCTGACCCAGCATGACCACCACCGGCGTCTCCGTCATGGCGGCCAAGCTCATGCCCTCCGTCATGAGGCAGAAGCCCCCGCCGCTGGTGGAGGTCATGGAGCGTACCCCGGCGTAGCCCGCGCCCACCGCCATCAACATGGCGCTTATCTCGCTCTCGGTCTGCACCACCACGAGGCCGCTATCCTCGTCGTGGGCGAACATGTAGTGAAGCACCGGGCTGGCCGGCGTCATAGGGTAAGCCGAGTAGAACCTGCACCCCGCGGCTATCGCGCCGAGGGCCACAGCCTCGTTGCCTGTGAGCCACATCCTCTCGAGGCGCTCCCCCAGCTCCACGGTGCACCGGAACCCGTAGTCGTACTCAACCACGTACTCCCAGCCCCTCTGAAGCGCCTCGACGTTCATCTCGACGATCCCGGGCCTCCCCTCGAAGGCCTCGGCGACCACATCCTTCAGCGTCTCGGTGCCTAGACCGATGAGCGCGGCCACCGCACCCAGAGCCACCGTGTTCCTCATGATCTCCGGGCCCTCAAGCTCCTTCACTATGTCCGCCATGGGCACAGGGTAGAACGTGACGTCGCCCCGCCCCGTCTCGCCGGGATCAAACCCATGCTTCTCGTCGACGACCACGCCGCCTCCCTCGTTCACGTTGTCGAGGTGGATGGAGACGGTCTCCTCGTTCAAAGCCACAAGCAGATCGGTGTGCGGCGATGCGCTGTGCACCTCCCTGCTCGAAGCCCTGACACTGTAGAAGTTGTGGCCGCCCCTGATGAGGCTCGGGTAGTCGATCTCCCCGAAGCAGTGAAACCCAGCCCTCATCAGCGCCTTCCCAAGGAGTATGCCGCTTCGGCTTATCCCCTGCCCCGCCTCGCCGCCGATGATGATCGAAACGGTGTCATCAAACAGACCTGAACACTTCATCTCAATCGCTCCAAAAAATTAAGAACATGAATAAACCGAGAAGCAAGGTTAATATAAGTTTAGTTTTGTCTGGCTGTTCGCGGCGCTCGGAAAACATTTAAAACTGCCGACCCGGGGTTACAAGAGATAGGTGAAAGCTATGCCTACAATCACGGTTAGTGACGCTTGCGATGGGGACGGAGTATGTGTCGACATCTGCCCCATGAGCGTGTTTGACCTGGTCGACAACAGGTCCGTCCCTGAGAGGGCCGACGACTGCATCATGTGCATGGCGTGCGT
>CAZQOX010000222.1:1641-2781 GCA_964594895.1 uncultured Candidatus Bathyarchaeia archaeon | reverse complement strand
ATCACAGACGTAAAGGTGACGGAGAAGAGGAAGGAGAGATGACCAAAGATCACCCCAGAGACCAGGAAACCAAGACCTGTTTCGCGGTCCTCGTGACCAGCGACACCCGAACCGTCGAGACGGACGAGACGGGCCGACTGGCCAAGAGTCTGATCGAGGAGGCTGGACACGAGGTTAGACTCTATGATCTCGTCCCCAACGACGCCTCGAAGATCGAGGGCTGGATCAGGAAGGCCCTCGACAGCCGAGACGTGAGGGTGATGGTCACCAGCGGAGGAACCGGGATAGGGGCGAAGGACAAGACCGTCGACACGGCAAACAGGTTCTTCGAGAAGACACTGCCAGGCTTCGGGGAGCACATGAGGAGGCTCAGCTACGAGGAGGTGGGGCTACCCGGCGTCTGGAGCCGATCAACGGCGGGGGTAGCCGGTGACAAGCTCATCTTCTGCCTACCCGGCTCGAAGGGCGCCGTGCGCACGGCGCTCGAAAAGATCATCCTACCCGGTATCGGGCACATGCTTTGGGAGCTGGATCGAGTTTGACGATGAAGCCGTTCACAGAGCTAACCGACAGAGAAAACGCCATAAAGCTCATCATGGAAAACGTGAAGCCCATCAACCGTGTGGAGGCGGTCCCACTCGACGAGGCCACGGGCCGGGTGTTAGCCACCGACGTCGTGGCAGGGTTCGATGTGCCGCCCTTCGACAGGGCATCCATGGACGGCTACGCCGTGAAGGCGCTGGACACGTCTGGAGCTAAAAGGGATTCAGCAGTCCGCCTCAAGCTCATAGGGGTTCAGCACACGGGCGAACTGTATGAGGGGGAGGTGGGGGGCGGTGAGGCCTTGGAGATAGCCACCGGGAGCCCCATGCCGAGGGGCAGCGACGCCGTGGTAATGGTCGAGGACACCGCCTTGGAGGGGGACGTGGTCGTTGTCTACAGGGAGCTTGTGGCGGGGAGGAACATGGCCCCCGCCGGCGAAGACATGAAGATGGGCGACCACGTGCTGAGCAGGGGGGCAGTCCTGACCCCCGGGATGGTCGGGGCTCTGGCTGCCCTCGGCTACGCTGAAGCCGAGGTATACGGGAAGCCGAGGGTGGCCATATACTCGTCGGGGCCCGAGATAGTTCCACAGGGGAC
>CAZQOX010000222.1:0-1541 GCA_964594895.1 uncultured Candidatus Bathyarchaeia archaeon | reverse complement strand
CAGGATGGAGTCGAGGTCCGACCGTGAGCAGTTCATCACCGTGAGGGTGGAGGAAGGGAAGGCTTACAGGGTCTACAAGCAGAGCGGCGACATCACCAGCATGACCCACGCCGACGGGTACATAGTGTTACCTGTTGGCGTAGGTGTGGTCGAGGAGGGCGAGATGGTGGACGTCACCCTCCTCTACTAGACGCCTCCATCGTGTTCACTAGCCTTAAAGCCTCACGGGTTTGAAGGGGTAACAGAGGAGCTTTCGATGGATTTCGAGTCGGGGGAAGAATACGCCCTGAAGCTGGACGAGGCTGACCCGCTGGCAGGGTACAGGGAGAGGTTCTACGGGTTGCCGGATTGTATCTACATGGACGGCAACAGCCTCGGGTTGATGAGCTACGACGCCGAGAGCACCCTGCTGAGGGTCATGGACGAGTGGAAGAAGCTTGGGATCAAGGGCTGGAGCGGCGCCGAGGAGCCGTGGATAGGGTACGCCGAGAGGCTTGGCGAGCTTCAGGCGCCCATCGTCGGCGCATACCCGGACGAGTTGGTGGTCACAGGCGGCACCACGGTGAATCTCCACGCCCTCGTGGCCACCTTCTACAGGCCAGAGGGAAAGAGGCGGAAGATATTGGCCGACGAGCTGAACTTCCCCAGCGACCTGTACGCGTTGAGCGCCCAGATTAGGCTCAGGGGCGGGGACCCGGACGAGGATCTGTTGCTCGTGAAGAGCAGGGACGGTGTCCTCATCGAGGAGGACGACGTGGTCGACGCCATGGGCGACGAGGTGGCTTTGGCGCTGCTGCCCAGCGTCTACTACCGTAGCGGCCAGCTTCTGGACATGGGGAGGCTCACAGAGGAGGCCCGGGAGCGGGGGATATTGATCGGGTTCGACTGTAGCCACAGCGTCGGGGTGGTGCCGCACCGCCTCAGCGAGTGGGGCGTCGACTTCGCTTTCTGGTGCAACTACAAGTACGTGAACGGGGGCCCTGGGAGCACGGGGAGCCTCTATGTGAACCGTCGTCACTTCGGCTCGATGCCTGGGCTGGCGGGGTGGTTCGGCAACGACAGGGGCACCATGTTCGAGATGCGCACCGAGTTTGACCCGGCGCGGACGGCGGCGGCGTGGATGATTGGGACCACGACGATGCTGAGCTCGGCTCCCATCGAGGGTAGCCTGCGCATGATGGCTGAGGCCGGCATCATGAACATACGTGAGAAGAGCATCAGGATCACGGAGTACCTGATGTATCTGATAGACGAGACGCTGGGCGGCGAGCCCTACAACTACGGGGTGGCTACGCCGCGGGAGCCCGAGAGGAGGGGCGGCCACGTGGGCGTCACGCACGAGGACGCTTGGAGGATCACTCAGGCGTTGATCGCCCGCGGCGTGGTCCCCGACTTCCGTCCGCCGAACATCATCAGGCTGGCGCCCATACCGCTTTACATAAGCTATCACGACGTCTGGACGGTTGCGCAGCACCTGAAGGCGGTCATCGACGGCGGGGAGCATGAGGCGTTCAGCGACGACAGGGGCACGGTGACTTAGC
>CAZQOX010000221.1:0-2793 GCA_964594895.1 uncultured Candidatus Bathyarchaeia archaeon | reverse complement strand
CGCTGAGGTCGGCGACGAAGGGGTCCTCGGTCTCGCCGCTGCGGTGGCTGGCCATGACCGTGTAGCCGCTGTCCATCGCAAGCCTCGCCGCGTCCATGGCCTCGGTGAGGCTGCCTACCTGGTTCACCTTCCAGAGGAGGCTGTTGCAGGCACCCATCTCTATGCCCTTACTGAGCCGCTTCACGTTGGTGACGAAGATGTCGTCCCCCACGATCTGGATGGGCAGCGCACGGGTGATCTCGGCGAAGCCCTCGTAGTCCTCCTCCTCCAGGGGGTCCTCGATGCTGGATATCGGGTACTTGGAGACCAGCTCCACGTAGACGTCGATGAGTTCACCCCGGGACAGGGTCTCCCCCTTAAAGCCGTATCCTCCGTCCTTGTAGAAGCTGCTCGCCGCCACGTCCATTCCCAGCCTGGTGACGCCGCCGTACCCCACCTCCTCCGCTGACGCCGTGATGGCGTCCAGAGCCTCCTCGGGGCTATCCACGGGCGGGCTGAACCCTCCCTCGTCGCCCACGTTTATCGCGTTCTTCCCGTAGCCCTTGAGGAGCCTGGACTTGAGGTCCTGGTATATCTCGGAACCCATCCTGAGCGCCTCCCTGAAGCTCTCGGCGCCCGTGGGTGCAACCATGAACTCCTGGAAGTCCAGCTGGTTACCCGCATGCTTGCCACCGTTGATCACGTTGAAGAAAGGCACGGGGAGCAGCGTGGCCTCCCTGTCTATGTACTCGTACAGCTTCAGACCCATGGAAGCCGCCGCGGCCTTGGCGCACGCCACCGAGACGCCGAGGACGGCGTTTCCTCCGAGCCTGCCCTTGTTCTCGGTGCCGTCCAGCCGGATCATCTCTTCGTCGATCCTTCTCTGCTCCGTAACGGGGAAACCTATCAGCCTACCCTCTATCTCTCCATCGACGGCCGCAACGGCTTTGGTGACGCCTTTCCCGTGAAAACGTGTGCCACCATCCCTGAGCTCGACGGCCTCGTAGATGCCCGTCGAGGCGCCGCTGGGCACGGCCGCCCTGCCGAAGCAGCCTCTCTCGGTGGTGACCTCGACTTCGATGGTGGGGTTGCCCCGGCTATCAAGTATCTCCCTGGCGTGGATGGATCTGATCACGTCTTCCATATTTTGTCCAGTCGGAATACATCTACGTACCCAAAAATGTATCTACAGTCTAGACTCGATTAGGCGAACCAGATCCTTCTCCTCGAACGGCCAGCCCACGAGCTTGATCTCGTCGTCCACGGCCACCGTGGGCACCGCCGAGACTCGCATGCTCATCCCCCTCTCGATGCCCTCCTCGGTGTAGGTGTCCACCTCGACGAACTCGACGTGGGGGTACCTCCCAGCCACCTCCGAGACCAGCTTGCGGGCGCTGTGGCAGTAGGGGCAGACAGGCGAAAAGAAGAGCTCCACCCTGACCATGTCTCTACCCCAGGGACTTCACATGCTTCATGGCCGAGAGCGCCGCCTTGGCGCCCATCCCGGCCGCCGTGACGATCTGCATGCTCTCGCAGGTGCAGTCCCCGGCCGCGAACACGCCTTTGATGTTGGTCTCCATGTCGCCGTCCACGATGATGCAGCCGCCGGCGTCTGTGCTGACCCCAGCCTCACCCAGGATGCCGGCTGTGGGGACGTGCTCCAGTATTATGAACACGCCGTCCAGGCTCAGCCGATCCCGGTCCGCGCCGTCCAGCGTCACGTACTCGACGAAGTCCGAGCCGCCGATCACCTTGACGTCGGCTCCCGTTATGAACTCGACCTTCGGGTCTTCCCTTATGCGGTTCAACTCGGGGAAGTTCTCGCTGTACCCCTTCCTCCCTGGGATGGCGTAGACCTTGGCGGCGGTTTCGGAGAGCATCTCTACGTCGTGGACGGCCTCGTGGCCGCCTCCGACGACGGCGACCGTCTTGTCCCTGAAGAAGGGGCCGTCGCAGACGCCGCAGTAGCTTACGCCGCGGCCCTTGTACTCGTTCTCGCCGGGGACGCTCAGCATCTTCCTGCTAACCCCCGTGGCGACGACCACCGACTTCGCCTGGTAGAAGCCCATCCTCGTGTTGATCATCTTGAGGTCACCGAAGTCGCTGAGGCCCACCACAGTCTCGTTCCTGATCTCGGCGCCGAACCTCAGGGCCTGCTTGATCATCTTCTCCATGAGGTCCCGGCCGCTGATGCCGTCGGGGAACCCGGGGTAGTTGTCCACCCAGTGAGCCTCAAGCGCGTTGCCGCCGATCTTCCTGCCCTCCAGGACCAGTGTCTTGAGGTTGTGGCGGGCCGTGTAGATGGCGGCTGTGAGCCCCGCCGGACCCCCGCCCACTATTACGGCGTCGTATGTATCCTCTGACATGGGCTGATCTTGAAGAAAAATGGGTAGCTAGTAAAAAAGGTTAGCTACCGGAGGTATTCCTTGGAGATCTCGGCCAGCTCGTCAAGCTTCCTCTGGGCAAGATAGTTGATGGTGCCCTCGGGATAGGTGCCGTCCTCTCCGAGCTCCCCGGCGGGTACCCCGGTGAGCACCTCGATGCCCTCGTCGATGGTCTTCACCGGGTAGATGTGGAACTTGCCTTCCTTGACGGCCTCCACGACCTCCTCCTTCAGCATGAGGTTCTCGACGTTGCTCTCCGGGATCACGACGCCGTGGCCGCCATTCAGTCCGCGGAACTTACAGAGCTCGTAGAATCCCTCTATCTTCTGGTTGACCCCGCCGATGGCTTGGATGTCGCCCTTCTGGTTCACCGAGCCGGTCACGGCGAGGCCCTGCTTTATCGGGACGCCGCTTAGGGCGCTCATCATGG
>CAZQOX010000220.1:0-2794 GCA_964594895.1 uncultured Candidatus Bathyarchaeia archaeon | reverse complement strand
TCCTTCGCCGCGTCGGGCGGCGTGTTGACGGTGAAGAACCCGTAGCTGTACCCCAAGTCACGTATCTCCGATAAGCGGTTCCGGGTCGTGGGGTCCACGAGGTCGCCTAGGGGGAGCCTCAGCTCCTTGACGCCGGTCTCTAGGAGCCCCAGCAGCGTGTAGTCGTTCCAAGCCTTCTTCCTGACGAACTCGTCTACAGGGCCGTTGTAGGGGAGCGCGACGGCCTCGGCGAGGGGGTGCCTGAGGTGTACACCCAGTGGGGCTGCGGGGCCCCAGACGGGCTGCGGCTTCATTACTTCAGGAGTCTCATCGGGTCCGAGGGTCTCCCCGAACGACCTGTGGATCCTTACAACGTGTCCCTCCTCGTATACCTCCACGGTGCAGTATCCGAGCTTGGCGGCGTCGTTTCTGCCGTACTCGTCGGCGGCCTCCACCCTGAACATCTCGGCGTAGTCCTGCCTGACGAAGCATGTGGAGAGCAGGTTGTGGATCCTGGTGTCACCGTAATGTTTGTACCCGTAGTGGTGGACGTGGCCGGCGAATAAGGCCTCGACGCCGCTGTCCTCTAGGAGGCCTAGGAGCCACGACCTCGCGGGCTCGTCGAGGTTGTCGTAGTTGCTGGGCTCGTGGGGCATGTAGATGTAGGGAGGGTAGTGGCTGAACACGTGGATCCGGGCCCCTCTGTGTTCCTCCAGATCGGCCTCAAGCCACTCTCTCTGTTCTGCCTCGTGAGGGAGGCCGGAGCCGAGGATGGGGCTGTTGATGAGGACGAAATGGACTCCCTGGTGGTCGAAGCTCTGGTAGAGGGGACCGTAGTACTCCATGAACTTTTCCTGGTAGGACTCGCTCACGACGTAGGACGGGACCGTGGGGTTGTTCTTGTCGCCGACGTCGTGGTTCCCGGGGACGTAGTAGACGGGCGCCCTGATCCTGCCCATTATCTCGTTGGCTATCCTCGACGCGGAGCCGTAGGTGGGTAGGTGGGGCACCGGATGGACTACGTCGCCGAGGTGGATGACCAGGTCTGGACGATGGCTGTTCACCTGCTCGGTGACCCATCTGGCCCGGTCGTTGGTGAGGAGGTTGGTCTTCCACGGGCTGCTGCTCTCACCGGGTGGCCGGATGTGAGTGTCGGCTACTATCGCGTACTTGAACAAAGGCTCGGGGTGACGGTTACCCAAAATGCATTGCACCTACTATATGTGGTCCAGCTCCGTGCATAAAGCAGATGGTGTATTGACGACGCTTTCGGATTTGTTCTTGGTTTAGATAATTATAATAAAGTTAGCATCATTTTACGCATGGTGTTGTTTGTTGAGTGAGTTCAACGTAAGGGACGTTTTCAGCGAGTTCGGTAAGAAGCTCGTCGAGGTTTTCAAGGCTGTGAGCGAGGACCTGGGCACCCTGACGGTGGTCACGACCACGGGCTCGGTCACGACCATCGAGAAGAAGTCCACGGGGGCTGAAGTCTACGACATAAAGGAGGAAGGGATAGCAGCCAAGACGATCATAGAGATCGACGGCGACATCATCGTCAAGCTGCCGGTGAGAGACATGGAAGGCAACACGATGGAGCTGGATGAGAGGATACTGCAGATACACGAGGAGAACGTAGCGATGGCGATGGAAAACTGGAGAACCTTCATCACGACGCTGGTGGACATAGCCAGCGACCTCAAGGACCTACTATCCACTGTCTGAGCCATGATGAACCCTCCACCCCCTGTCGCTTCGAGGAACCCTCGTTGACGTATATCGACGCGTTCCGTGTTGACGAGGGCGGGCTGTCGATCCGTCTCAACGACATTGGGAACATCTTGATAGTGCTCCCATCGCTGGATGCGTTGAGTCTACAACTTGTTGAGAACACGGTTCAGGAGTTCGAGTCGAGGCTTTCCTCCATCGTCGCCCCCAGCGACTTGGGGCTGTTTGAGAGGTTGAGGGATTTCCGAGAAAAGTTCTTCACCCCTGCTGGGCGGCAGGAGGTTTCAAGCTATGTAAGGGTCTTCGACAGCATAACGGTGTACACGGTGACGCCGTCAACGGTGTTGGCGACGACCGTCATCGAGGCGGACGGCGACATAATAACGAGGGTCAACGAGGACGGTGCTTACGCCTACCATGAAGAACTTTTCAGGCTTCATGGGGAGGCGGTGAAGTATGCGACGGGGGTGTGGAGGAGGAGGCTGCTAGTGATCAGGGACCTGGTCCGTCTCGGAGCCAAGCTGTATAGAACACTGCTGCTGGCTTCAATCTGTTCATTGATGGGGTTCGCCGCGGCATTGAGTCTGGGCTGGGTGCTCACGGCAGCTTTCCTTGGGCTCAGCGCCCTATCTTTCTTTTTCTCAACCTTCTTCAGACAGTTCAACCTTTGACCATAATTGACTTTTTAGTAGCCTGTTGGCTGCCTGTGGATAGGAATCCATATATGGGGCTCAAAGTCAATCGTTGGAGGCGAAGATTACTTGTATGTATAGCGCAAAATACTTGGTGGAGAAGGGATTTGTCGGAGAAGAAAGATGTTTGTCCGCAGTGCGGTAACGAGATCATCAAGGGGTCGAAGTTCTGCACCACCTGCGGGGCGAGTCTGGATCCTGGTGAGGAGGGACAATCGGCGGCCGGCGGGGAGAAGAGGAGCTACGTGGGGCACCTGACCGTAGGCTTCAACGTCGCTGCTTCTCAGCCCATGGTGTTCGTGCCCGCTGTTTTGGCTGGCGTGATCGGGGCCGTCATCTACTGGGCCGCCATGGGCTCGATTGGGTACACGGCGGCGCTGCTTTCGATAGTGGCTTCG
>CAZQOX010000219.1:0-2801 GCA_964594895.1 uncultured Candidatus Bathyarchaeia archaeon | reverse complement strand
CTGCTTGATGGGGCTGCTGTCGTGGGGCCACACGTACTTCATCTTGTCGGTGAGCTTGTCCTTCCAGCGGGCGATCCACATGCTCTCCGGGTCCCAGACGACGTCTTTCCAGTCTCCCGGCGGCCGGGGCGCGTCAGGGCTAAGGTTGAGCTCCACGTCCGTGTGGCGGGGACCCTCCTTCCACCTGCCGCGGAAGGGGTGCTCGCCGCGGCCCATGAATATGCTGCTGGGCTCCACCATGTAGTTGCCCAGCTCGCAGCGCTCCCCGTCGATGAGCGCGTACCCGTACCTCTCCTTGTTCTTCTCCCGGACCTTCTTACGCTCCTCGGCGAGTCGCTTCCTCTCCTCCTTGCCGAGGCTCTTCCTGTGCTCCCGCTCCGCCTCGACCATCCTGTAAATGTCTGAGTAGTCTACGTCGCCGGGAAGAACCTCGAACCCGAGGAGCGTGCTGAAGTCCTCGTGGAAGTTCTCGGCGAAGACGGGGTCCTCGACGTATGGGGTGCCCATCTTCTTGGCCCACGCCACGGCCCGCTCCTCCTGCTCCGGGGTCAGCCTGTGCTCCTCCCCCTTGATCTTCACCGAATATCCCTTGGCCTCGTACCTTGGCGGGATCATGACGCCGTTGTGGATCAGCTGCTCCATGCTTGGTTCTCCGAATTAAGGTCCATAACTATCGACGTTTTTTTAAGTTTACTTATTTTATACTATGAATTCTTTTAATAGTATATTTGTTCCATAAACTGGCTTATTAGTATAATCAATTTTTCCGGTTCAATTTGTAGCAAGTTACTTGCTATATGCGTTTTTTAGATGATATATGGCGTATTTGTAAATTACTATGAAAACATTTCATCTACCCAGAAAATTATTTGGTACTTTAAATAAAATATTTTAAAAATGAGTAAAATTTTTTTTTGCATTAAAAAAAAGATTTTGATGCATATAACTTAGCATTATTGGATCTAGGTGCGTTAATATGTTCGTATCGGAAAGTACAATGTGGTATTTGTCCATTAAATTTATGCTGCGATTATTTAAAAAACTATAATAATAGTGAATTATCATAAAATCCAATTTTTAAACTCTAAAAATCCTTCAATCAATCGTCCATTCATAAAATCATGTATTATCATTTACTTACATTCAAAGACTTGTTCAATTTTCCTAGTTTGGACGTCACTGATTCACTCTGGATTGAGAAATACATAACTAAGTTGAGATTATTGCTTCTCAAATCTAGAGATTTTGATGAATATGATGATGCCTATCTTACAGGTCTAAAGGACTCTTTATCAGAAAAATCCATATTAGATAATCCATTTCAAGGGGCATCTTATTCTGTAAGACATAGATTCTCGTGGCTAAATGGATTTCAAGATGGTGAACATGTAAAGGGTAAAATAGATGGGATTTTTGAAAATCCAATGCAATTAGGTACCCAACTAAATCTTCAAGTAATGACTCTTAAATGACTTGGCTCTCTTCACGTCGTCGACGCTGTACGTGGTGAACACCTCCCCGCCTCTCTGGAGGTAGCCCACCTTCCCCGGGTCCACGTCTATGAGGCCGCATGTGACGGCGTCCAGCTCCAGGAGGTTGGGGCCATGGGCCACGAGCCCGTTGCCTGGCTTCACCCCGTACCTGCCCCAGGGTGCCTCGACCTCTCCCTCGGGGTCCGTCGTGATGAGGGTCTTCACGGCCTCGTTCACACCGTAGAGTTTGAAGTAAGATGCGTAGAGCTTGGTGACGTCTATGATGCTCTGGTCGAGCCTGGCGTTGTCGGGTCCGTGCCACCAAGCCCTCAAAGGGTCCGGTATGAGGCCGAACATGTTCTTCAGCGAGAGGCTCGGGTACTCTCCCCCGTAGCCCTTGACTCGGCCCAGGCTGACCATGGGGAGCCCGCTGTGGGCGGCGAGGCGCCTGGGCATGAAGCCGTAGATCTCCTCGTTGGACGCGGCGGGGTACCGTTCCTCGACCCGTTTCTTGACTCTGCGGCTCTCCACAGTGTTCCCTCTCCATATCTCCTCGGTCACGTTGACGTACTCGGCTCCGTGCTCCGTGAAGAGGTCGGTGAAGCCGTGCTCGTCCCTGAACCACCTGTCCTGGGAGCGGATCCGGTCCCAGCGGTCCTCCTCCTTCACCCACTCCCAGCCGGGGTTACGTGTGAGCCAGCCCCAGTCCACGTTCTCGCCTTCCACCGTGAAGCTCATGGAGCCGTCCTGCCTGTCCAGGCTGTAGCCCTCGACGACCATCACCTTGGCGTCGACTGCGTCCATGACCATGCGTAGGGCGTCCGCGTCTGTGTAGTTGCTGGGGTGGGGGCTGTACCAGTTGGGCTTCACGAGCAGCGCCTCGGACTCGGGGAGCCGCCCCTCCAGACTCTTCCTCAGGTCTCTGCCTGTCTTCACCCTGTCCAAGGTGACCGAGCCCAGTCTATGCAACCTGGTTCACGGTGTTACGACTGTGTGAAGACCTGTATAACGTGAACGGTCCACAAGGCGTCGATAACTACTATATTAGGCGGCTTCCCATTCTTTTGGAGATGGCTAAATCTAGGCCCATGGAGAGGAGCGACATAGTGAGCGCGCTGACGCTGGTGCTCATCTTTATTTCCATCATGGCTGGGCGGGAGATGGGCAGCTTCTACGCGAGCTACGAGGAGCTCAAGAGCCTCAAGGTGCTGTTCAGCGTCAGCGAGGAGGATATGTCGGGGTACCTCAGGGACGTGCTCTCAGGCGGGGCCCCAGACCTGGGCTTCGGGCTGGCGATCACCCTCCCCGCCGTCGACGACGAGACCAAGC
>CAZQOX010000218.1:0-2832 GCA_964594895.1 uncultured Candidatus Bathyarchaeia archaeon | reverse complement strand
TCTGGCTGTTGCCCGTGTCGAAGCCCAGCTCCTGGGCCGCCTTCTTGAAGTAGTCCGTGTTCCTCCAGAGGCTCTTGACGTGCTGGGGCTCGGTCTCCAGCACGTCGATGGCCGCTATGGTGGCCGCCGCCACGGCTGGTGGGAGGCTGCTGCTGAGAAGCCAGGTCCGGCTCTTGTTCCACGCGAACTTGGTCAGGGCGTCGCTGCCTGAGATGTGGCCCCCCACGGTGCCGTATGCCTTGCTGAAGGTGCCCATCTCGACGTGCACCTCGTTGTTGGTTAGGCCGAAGTGGCTGACGATGCCTCTGCCTCCGTCGCCGAGGACGCCCTCGCCGTGGGCGTCGTCCACGTAGACCATGGCGCCGTGCTCGGCGCCTAGCTCGGCAACTTCGTCTAGCGGGGCTATGTCCCCGTCCATGCTGAACACGCCGTCGGTAATGACTAGTATCCGCCTGTACTCTGGGCTGTGTTTCTCGGCCTCGTCGAGGACCTCCGCTAGATTCTCCATGTCGTTGTGCCTGTAGACGGCGCGATCGGCCCTGGAGAGCCTTACGCCGTCGATGATGCTGCCGTGGTTCAGCTCGTCGCTGACTATGATGTCCTCCTTTCCGACGAGCTGCGGGATGAGGCCGCTGTTCACCATGAAGCCGGTCGGGTATGTGAGGGACGCCTCGGCTTTCTTGAACCTTGCGAGCCGCCTCTCAAGCTCCATGTGCAGGTCCATGGTGCCCGAGATGGCTCTCACCGCCCCCGATCCCACGCCGTACTTCTCCACGGCGTCTATGGCCGCCCGCTTCAGCTTCGGGTGGGTCGTCAGCCCCAGGTAGTTGTTGGCGCACAGTATGATCACCTCCCGGCCGTCGACTACGCTCACGGGCTCGCTCGGTCCCTCTACCTCTTTGAGCCTCCAGTCGAGGGCTTTCTCCACCAGCTCGTTGTACTCTTTCTTGAGAAAAGCCGTTGGGTCTCTCATCTCGTAACCTTCAATGAGACGAACGCTGATTTCCCTTTAACAGTTTTCGGTCAAAACCTTTTTTCGTCTCAGATATCTGAGACGAAAGAACCATGATGTTTGATCTTCAACTAGCCACAGGGAAGGAAATAAGTACTCAGCGGCCGATTTTCTTTGTGTGCTCAATGGGAGACAAAGGTAGCCGAGTTTTAATCACCGGTGCTCTAGGTCAGATAGGCTCAGAGCTGACACCCAGGCTCCGTGAGCTACACGGGAAGGAAAACGTCGTCTCCACAGACATCAGGCAGCCCGTTGCCGATCAGGACGGACCCTTCGAGACCCTCGACGTCCTCGATGAGGATGACATGCGGCGTCTGATCAAGGAACACGAGATCGACACCGTGTACCATCTAGCCGCGATTCTTTCCGCCACAGGCGAACAGAAGCCGGACTTGGCGTGGAGGATCAACATAGATGGGCTCATGAACGTCCTGAACGCGGCGAAGGACTTCAAGCTCAGCGTGTTTCACCCGAGCTCCATCGCCGCCTTCGGGCCCGAGACCCCGAGGGTGTTGACGCCGCAGGAGACCGTCCTTAAGCCCAGGACGATGTACGGGATCACCAAGGTGGCGGGCGAGCTGCTGGGGAACTACTACTTTGAGAAGTACGGCGTCGACGTCAGAGGCGCCAGGCTCCCAGGGATCATCAGCAACGTCGCGCCCCCGGGCGGCGGCACGACGGACTACGCCGTTGAGATCTTCTACGAGGCCATCAAACACAAGAAGTACACCTGTTTCCTCAGGGAGGACACCGTGCTGCCGATGATGTACATGCCTGACTGTCTCAAGGCGTTCGTCACCCTCATGGACGCCCCCCTGTCCAGCCTTGAACACCATGGGGACTACAACCTTGCGGCGCTTAGCTTCAACCCCCGGGAGCTCGCGGCAGAAATAAAGAGACATATCCCTGAGTTTGAGATAGGGTATAAACCCGACTACAGGCAAGCCATAGCCGACTCGTGGCCAAAGAGCATCGACGACTCAGCCTCGAGAGAGAATTGGGGTTGGAGCCCTGACTATGATATGCCGGCGATGGTTGAGGACATGATCAGGGTCCTTGGTGCGAGGCATAGGGATGGTGGCCTCTACACCTAAAAACGGCTTATAGTCTCAAAATTATGAGACGAAATAGATTTTTTATGACCCTAACTCAGTTTAACGGCCCAATGTTACAGTGGAATGTATTGCACGAGAGATCTTTCGTTCATTTACCTAGGGGTATTGAGTGAGATCTTGTTCGAAAAACGGGTTAGATAATTGGCTTGACTTTCTTTACTTCCGGATTAACGAGGTTGGGCGGCTCCACGCCTCTCATCACCGCGGCGCAGTTGGTCGCTGCAATCACGGCCATCTTCGTACGCGTCTCGACGCTGGCGCTGGCGATGTGCGGCGTGACTATGATGTTGTCGAGCTCCAGCAGCGGGCTGTCTGGGTCGGTGGGCTCCTTCTCGTGGACGTCCAGCGCTGCGCCGGCGATCCATCCCTCCTTGAGCGCCTTGTAGAGGGCCTTCCCGTCTATCACTGGGCCGCGGGAGGTGTTCACGAGGTAGGCCGTGGGCTTCATCATGCGGAGCTGCTCCTCGCCGATCATGTGGTGGGTTTCGGGCGTCAGGGGGACGTGCATCGAGACGAAGTCAGAGTTCTCTAATAAATCTTCAAGCGTCTTGTACTCTAGGTTAAGTCTCCTCTCTTTCTCATGATTCCTAACGACGTCGTAGTAGATCACGTTCATGTTGAAGCCCCTAGCCCTAAGCACCATGGCGGAGCCTATCCTGCCCATGCCCACGAGCCCCAAAGTCTTGCCGTGGACGTCTCCGCCTA
>CAZQOX010000217.1:0-2850 GCA_964594895.1 uncultured Candidatus Bathyarchaeia archaeon | reverse complement strand
GAACTCCCCGAACACGTAGCCCGCGGACGTCGCGTCCTGGGCCCTGGCCTGTATCTCCTTGCTCCTGCTGAGAATGTCGAGCCGGTCCCAGTCCACGTGGGGGTAGAGGTCGGCTACCCCCAGCTCCTTCTTACCGTAGTCTTGGGCGTATAGCTCGCGGCTCTTCATGGCGTAGGGGAGCCTGTATAGCCCTGTCTCGATGTCCCTGACTATGAAACCTATCTTGAGGAAGCTCCGGAGGCCCTCCGCGAGCTCCTTGTCGCCCAGGCCCGTGGCCTCACGGAGCTCAGGGAAGGACAGCATCTGGTCTGACGCCGTGATCAGTTGCCAGATCTTCTTTTCCCCGGGCTTCATAGTGGACACTACATGCGCGCTATGCTTGTTTCACAGCGTGCTCTGATGCAGGATATAAAGATTTGATGAATCTTTGACCCACAAAACCAGTCAGGTGGCTTGCGTTCAAAAACCTAGTATTATATTCCCGTCTACGATAACCAGTTTAGCATGGACGGGAGGATGCTGTTTACCCTGTTCTTGGTGGGTATGCTAACACCGTCAGCCTGTGGAATCATGGTTGAGATACCCTACGAGCAGCTCTGGGAGGAGGCAGACACCATCGTCCTGGGCACCGTCACAGGCATAACGCATCACGGAACGTTGACGGGGACGATCTACAGGATCGTCACGTTCAGTGTCGAAGGCTTCTACAAGAACCCGCTGGACGCCGAGACCCTCTTCATCAGGGTCGAGGGCGGGGAGCTGGGTGACATGGGCATGTGGGTCGAGGACCAGCCCGAGTTCAGCGTAGGAGAGAGAGCCCTCGTGTTCCTCGCGGAGACGGATCAGACGCATGAAGGAGAGAAGGTCTACAGGGTCTGTGGGTTGTTTCAGGGCAAGTTCACGGTTGAGGGAGACGTCGCCCACGCCCCGGGTGGTTTCTACCTGAACATGAGCGGGCTTGAGCCCCAGCCCATGCCCGGGGGGGACGTGGTGCTGGCGGAGCTCGTGATCCCGGGGAACCGCACGGTCTACGAGGTGATCTACGGCAGAATCGGCTTCATCAACACGGGGGGACAGGGCGCGTCCAGGAACGTCACCGTCACGTACAGGGGCGTACAGGGGCCTTGCGAAGGATACGAGAACGGCACAACGATGTGGGTGGGGGTGGGGCCGGGCGGCTACGCGGGGTTCGAGTTGCGGCTCAACTTCACGTTGCCTGGCGTCTACGTCGCCTCTGTGGACGCCGAGCCCGCGACATCGTTCATCATCCACGAGGCCGGGTACATGAGCGAGGGCTACATGTTCAGCGGCCTGACCTTCGACCCGCCGGAGCCGGTGGCCGGGGAGATGGTGAACGTCAGCCTCCGGGTCTCGACTACCATGGACGCGCCCAGCGAGTGCATCTACAGGCTGAAGATACTGCCCCCGGAGGCCGTGGACGCAGGGGATAACCCGCTGAGCATCCCCATGATGTCCAGCACGAGCCCCGGCGAGGCCGCGGTCAACTGGTACAGCTTCCACCCGGACGCCGCGGGCGCATACCGGGTCGTGGTGTGGCACCGAGGGCTGAGGGTGCTCGATGAGAAGATCACAGTGGCTGCAGCCCCAGAGACAAGCGAGCCCCCGGTAGAAGGCCCAACGGAAATCCCCGGAAGCCCAGCCTCTGCGCTCCTAGCCGGCGCAGCCACAGCAGCCCTGATACGCAGGAGAAGGCAATAAATGACGCCCAAATGCCGGTGAAACGGGGATACCACCCACCTGAAAACGCTTATTCCATGTAACGTGGATATTAAATTTCTTGAAATAACAATTTGTTATCAAAATAAAGAGTGGCAAGAATTTCATTTCTTGCTTGGGTTGTTTTCTTTTTTTTTGGAAAACCATGCCTGGGTATTTCCTCTTCTTTCATGTAACGAAAATACTGAACAATTTATGATGACAATTCACGCTAAAAACCTTTTTATATGAAACCTCCATCTCCCTAAAAAGAAAAACCGAGGAAGATTATGGTTCAACAAATTTTCTGGATTGGATATCACATCGTTGTCCTTGCGATGCTTGCCTAGGACCTGCGCCCAAGGAAAAGCGCCAGAAACTTTAGAGGAGACGTATTGTGGAGTATCTTCACCATAGCTGCCGGGTTAGCCCTCAGCCTCTTCTCTACCTCTTCCTCTGTCGGCACAGCGCTGAAGCAAAAGCCACTCCTCTGCATTATTCGGTCAATCAGTATCGCGTGAGCGGCTGCGGTGCTTCGCATCCCTTCACGGGATTCCTTCAAGTCTTTGTCGAGTGTGGTCACATGCTCCTGTAGGTCATCTCTCCTAGTCTTGTAGGAAGCGTTCTCTCCCTCCACCTGACTCAACGCGTTCTTGAGGCCCTCAACCTCGACCCGAAGCCTGTCAACCTTAGAGGCCTCCTGCTTCAGCCTCCAAGCCCTAACCGTGTCTGCAGACCTCGCCCAACATCAAGGCCACAAACCCTCCACCAGAGGTTCGACGACGGCGACCGCACCGCCGACGAGCTGGCCATCTACATGAAGGAGATAGACCAGAAGAAGAGGGGGCTATCCGAGGCCCGGGGAAAGATGTACGGCATGTTTCTCGCCATGAAGCTCAAGGAGATGTACGAAGGCCCCAGACAATAGTATCCCACAACCCATGAACCTGGAAAAATTTTTCGTTATAACCGCCTAGCCATCATAATGTTACCAAAAACCGGGTAGGCCTGAGGAGGCAGAGTGAGGAACGCGTCCGTCGAGCCTCAGCCCACCCAAACGGAATATCTCCACCCAAACATTATTCCAAGGGACCATAAAAAACGCGTCAACCATCGACAGCCGCCTATAGGAAC
>CAZQOX010000216.1:0-2850 GCA_964594895.1 uncultured Candidatus Bathyarchaeia archaeon | reverse complement strand
CAGCACCTACACCGAGTACGACGCCGTCCCGGGCAGGTGGCAGGACCCCGTGCCCCACAGGTCCGCGGAGAACCCGTACAGCGAGGAGCTCACGCCGCCCCGGGAGTGGGAGCGCATGTGGCGCAGCGTCATCCCGAGCCACCAGAAGAAGTTCGACAGCGACGACTACGTCGAGTTCATGTGGCACTGCCCAGCCGTCTGGATACAGGTCTACAGGCCCAGGCTGTCGGTGCCGGGGGAGAGGCTGCCCGGGTGGACACACGTGGCGCTGGGCGGCATGAAGGGACCCATCGACCGCACCATCTGCACCGCGGGCAAGGCAATCGGCGGCACCATGCTGGACCTGTTAACCGAGCCGGGGAAGCTGAAGGAGTGCAAGGACGAGTGGAGTGAACGCGTCTCAAAGGAGTACAAGCCGCCCCAGCTAGACCCGGAGTGGGACCCGCCAATCGACCTGCCTTGGCCCGAGTACGTGACCACCGAGAGAGGCTACGACTGGCACATCCCCACGCCTAAAAAGTAGGCCGGTGGGGAGAAGCTTAAACCCTACACCACCAATTTTTATCCACAATGGGTAGCCCGGGCTTCGACGACGTGAAAGACAACATCGAGTACCGCCTCGGCCAGGTCTACGAGCTCCTGGACGAGCTCGATCACCAGCTGAACAAGTGCACACCAAAGGAGTTCTACGACTACATGACGGGCGAGACGTACACGGGGGACAAGATCACGTTGCTCGATGTCATCGGAAACGAGTATCTACTCATACACGAGGCGTACGAGATAAGCGAACTCAAGAGGCTCGGCGTCGAGATAGGGGTTAACACTATCATGGGGTCCCCAAAGGAGAAGATATACGAGGCTCACCTCAACGCTATGGAGTTCGAGCTAGAATACGCGCTGCTCCTGGAGGACTACTACTGGCTGAAGCACAGGCTCGGCCACCACGAGAAGGTGGTGAACGACGACCCGTGGATGCCCGACAGCTGGAAGCCCAAGGCCCGGGAGATACTTGAGAACTACATCCAGTACCGCAGCCTCTAGCCCCTGTTCTACGGTGTCGAACACCTGTTCTATTTGATGGGTATATTAGCTGCCAGCGTGTTTGATTCTTCGACTAGATATGAACAAGTCACAGCAACTATTCGCGGTAACCGCGATATGTCTCAGCATCATACTAGCAGGAGCCATAATAGCCTACAGGCCCGGCGTGGTTGAGCCGACCGAGACCTCCACGGGGCTGCCTGACTTCAGGTACCCCGGCGGCGTCGGCACAAGCATGGGCTTCGAAGCATTCACCTACGCTGGCGACGACGCACAAGCCAAGACCATAAGCCTCGCGGGCTCGGGCAGCGCCTCGGCGCAGGCCGACCAGGCCAGCATAAGCATGGGCGTCGAGGTGACGGACGAGTCCGCCGCCGACGCCATCAGCGAGAACGCGGACAAGGTGGCTGCCGTGATCGCCGCAGTCGAGGCTCTCGGGGTCTCCGAGGACGACGTATACACTTCACAGTACAGCGTCTACCCCCAGTACGACTGGACGGAGTCCGGACGCGTCTTCAAGGGATACACGGTGACCAACATGGTCAGGGTCACGGTGAAGAACCTTGACGACGTGGGCAAAATCATCGACGCGGCGGGCGCAGCCGGCGCCAACAGGATTGACAGCATAAGCTTCGAGCTCAGCGACGCGAAGCGCGACGACTTGAAGATGAACGCCTACGTGGCGGCGCTTCAGGACGCCCAAGCGAAAGCCGATGTGATCGCCGAGACCCTTGAACTTACCATCACCGGCGTCCAGTCGGTCACGGAGAGCAGCTACGTCCCCGCCAGGACCTACCAGAGTGTAGCCGAGGCGGACTACGCCATGGGCTCCGCGCCGACTCCGATACTGAGCGGCGAGCTGACGGTAACCGTGAGCATCCAAATCGTCTACCTCTTCGCGTAGACCTCCCACTTCATTTTTCCATTATTTTTCATGAACTCTATACGGGTGCTAGGTACACGCAGTATGTAGCAACTAACGGTTTACGAGATAGTTAGATGAAATTTGTTTCCGGTTTTCATAATCATTAAAACATGATCCGGGGACGCTATGACGCATATCTGGTGTATGGTATGGTAATTAGAAGAAGAGGGATGGCCCCCATACGCGTTACTGTGTTGCTGCTGGCGTTGACTCTGAGCGTCGCCTTCGGCGAGTCGCTTCTCGATGCGGCTCAGATCAAGCAGGGTAGCCTGGTTCCCATGGCCAGCGCAACGGAGGAGGGCCTGACCAAGGAGGTTGGCGGCGTTGTCAACTTCAAGGTCAAGGTCAAGAACACAGGCAACACCGAGACGGGATACATCGTGATCGTCAAGTGGAGCCTCACCGGTGAGGGAGAGTGGGAGACGGCGTGCGTAGAGGACGTCTGGCTCGAACCAGACCAGTACGAACACCTGGAGCTGGGGTGCCTGGAGATCACCGAGGACATGGCGGGTAACTACTACGACGTCAAGTTCCTGCTATACGAGTACGAGACGGAGCAGCTCCTCGACGAGGAGACGCTGGAGTCGGCTTGGTACGTCGAGGAACACATAGTGGCTGGAACCTTCGTGGACGCCTGGGTGTACTAACCACCTATTTTTTTCAGCCATTACGGGACAAGCATTAAACTCACTGCATCCAACTATGATGCATGTACGGGATCGACTCGGTGGCACCCACGATCTGCAGCCTCATGGATGTGCAGCCTCCCCGCGGGTCAACCGCAGACTCCATAGCCGAGCTTCTGGAGGAAGGGAGAAAGGTCCTAGGCGGAGAGCCTGTGGAGAAGGCGCTGCTGTACGCCCCAGACGCCATCGGCGAAT
>CAZQOX010000215.1:0-2867 GCA_964594895.1 uncultured Candidatus Bathyarchaeia archaeon | reverse complement strand
GGTTGGAGGGGTCCACCTTCATGAGCATGGGGACGCCGAAGGCCGCGGTCTTACCGGTGCCCGTCTGGGCCTGCCCCATGACGTCCCTGCCCTCCAGGAGCAGCGGCATGGCCGCAGCCTGGATTGGCGTTAGGCGCTCCAGCCTCATCCTGCCGAGCCCCCGAAGCATCTCTGGGCTCAAAGGCAGGTCCTCGAACATCATGGCTTCCAAGGAGCTTCACCGGGGTGTCATATACTCGGCTTCACGAGTATATAGGTGGCTAGTAGACGTGGTGGATGTACGACGGCCTCTTGGGGAACAGCGTGTCCACCAGCGTCCTATGGCTCAGGGCGATCCTGACGTCGGGGTAGGCGTACTCCAGCTCCTCCCTGCATCTGTAGCCGAGCAGAAGCTGAGGGAAGACGTACGGGTTCAGCCCGATGGCCCGGTCGGAGCAGTCGCTACTCAGAGAGACGCCGGCCACCTTCCCTGACTCGAAGACTAGGTCCACGCTGAACCTGCGGAAGTTCAGGTTCAGCCTCTCGCCGAGTCCGCTGAACCTCGTTCCGGCGAGCCTCGACTCCAGCAGAGGCGCGATCTTCTCCAGCAGCCTCACGAGGTCCACGATCTTGACCTGCCAGCCGTACGGCTGCGACCGCTCGGCGCCGAGCTCAACCAGGAGCTCCGAGAGGGGGTTCACGTATCCCAGTGTGGAGACGAGCGTCTCAAGCCCGTTCTCCACGCAGTGTCTCCTCAGGAACGCCAGCACCTGCCCGTGTACTCCGGGCAAGGCCCCAGCCTCCTTGAGGACGAGGGTCTTGTCCATCGGTCGGGGCTGGACCCTCACGTACGCCTGCACCTCGTCGCCCTCGTGGAGCGTGTAGCCCTCGTAGGGCTCGCCGTTGTAGACGCCCGTCATGTGCTGCATCCTCCATACAGCCGCTGTCCGGGGGCAGTGCACCATGTACCTGCTGTGGTAGCAGTCGAGGAGCTCGGCGGCAGCCGGTATGTCGGCCTCTGTGAACCCCCGGGACTCTAGGCTCTGCTGCGTGTCCGGCAGCTCGCTCACGGGTATGGTGGTCTTGTGGTCGAGGTCCAGAGAGTACTCGTACCCGAACTGGCGGTAGAAGAAGGGTATACCGGCGAGGGCGCAGAGGTCATAGCCCCCGTTCCCGGCGGCTTCGTCGAACCTCTCGTTCAGCATCCGCTGCAGACCCCTGCCCCTGTGGTCCGGGTGAGTGGCGACGCAGCCCATCTCGGCTACCTTGAGCCTCACGCCGTCCATCACCCAGGTCTGAGGTATGAGCACGAGGGAGGCGACGGTTTCATCGCCGTGCTTGACCGTGAATAGTTGGTCCATGGTCATGGGCGGGTATAGATCCAGTAGGCGTCTGACGACGCCGTCCACGTCCTCATGAGGGAAGACAACCCTCATTAGCGCGTATACCTGCTCGACTTCGGCGTCTGTGCGCGGCTTCTCGAAGCTATACCCGTCGTCTCCCATGGTGTTCCCCAAGTGGAACGCATTTTGCCGTATAAGAGTGTGGTTTCATACGAGGCCATGACGATGCCTCGTCATCAACTTTTTCAACTGTGTTTACGGAGACGGGCGACCACGAGGTAAACCGTTAACCCGGTGAACATCGCTGTGTAGCCGAAACCCGGGATGCCTCCACCCTGATCCGTCGGCTCGTCGCCGAGCTGCGTCCACTGGCTCCAGCCATGGACATTGCAGTGAGCCCTGACCCTGACACTAGTGCCTGACGATTCAAGGATGTGCTCCACCGTGAAAACGGTGGCGGACTGTTCACCCGGGTCTTCGATTGTAAAGATTTCTTCGTCAACCTCGACTTCAAGGGAGTCAATGTAATGCGATGACGACGGCGACATATGGCTGACCTCGATGATCAACACATCGTTGTCTCCACGCTTCACCTCTTCAAGGCTCAGAACAGTCGGCACGTTGGCGCGGATAACCGTCAACGGGGTGAGGCATGATAAGGCGAGTAACAGGCCCAAAAAAGAGATGCTTCTCGTCTTCAAATCAGACCCAAAAAACACAGAGGAACCACGTAATAAAAACAAGAATGTGAGGTGAGTTATTGACTCAAGCAACCTTTATTCGAACTTGAGTCCATCTCTCTTCGTGTCAGGTCTTTTAGGGACAAACGCGCCTCTGTCGTCGGACATCAGCCTAGTCATTCAAGTGGCAGTCATCCTGGTCCTGTCGGCGGCTGTGTACAGGGCTAAAGGGAGGCTCTTTCTGCAGCACGCGTACCTGATGATGGCGTGCACCATCCTGAACACTGCAAGCGTCGCACTCGTCATGATACCCGTCGCGTGGGCTCTAATCCGAGGAGTAGCCCCATCTGGTTTCATGGCCCTCGTGCTGGTTCACGCCGTCACGGGGATCACCGTCCTCACCCTCAGCTACCATCTAATGTGGGTCTGGAGGCTAGATAAGCCGGGGCCATGTTTCAGGCAGAAAAACAAGATGCGTCTACTAACCGCAGCATGGGTGGCCGAGGTCGCCGCAGGGATCGCCGTCTACTACCTCCTTTACCTTTAAGAGCGGCTCGGATACACGCCACGCATCTTTGTGGAGGAAACAAGGAGGGTTCACAAACCATAAATTGAATTATCAGTGTCCATGACTCAGTATCTATCTGAAGGTACAACGTTTTGCCCGGAGACGAACCCTACGAGGAAAAATGCCTGACGGAGGAGTTCGAGAGGCGCCTCACAGAGGAGATGGGCGAGATCTCGTCAGAGCTGGCCCACGACCTGCGGAGCCCCCTGCAGACCATCCAGAACGCCGTCTATCTTCTCGAGCGCAGCCCCGAGAACCCCATGTTCTACACCATGATACGGGAGAGCCTCAAGCAGA
>CAZQOX010000214.1:0-2901 GCA_964594895.1 uncultured Candidatus Bathyarchaeia archaeon | reverse complement strand
GGCTCATCGCGGCTCACTGCCACCAGACCACGGACGACGAGGTGGCGCTGCTGGCCAAGCGGGGAGTTAGGTACGCGTCGTGTCCAGCCAGCATAGCCGGCATCGACGGGATCACGCCGCCCCTCGCCCTCTTCATCCAGAGCGGTGGACGATACGCGACCATCGGCAGCGACCAGGCTCCGGGCAACGGACACCATAACATGCTCGTCGAGATGAAGGTGGCTGCGCTCCTCAACAAGACCCGGCACAGGGACCCCACCGTGCTGCCCGCGTGGAAGATGCTGAGGCTCGCCACCGTCGAGGGGGCAGCCACGCTGGGCCTCGGCGACAGGGTGGGCAGCATCGAGCCAGGCAGGAAGGCGGACGTCATACTGCTGGATCTGAAGGCGCCTCACATGACGCCGGTGCTATTGAAGCCTGTGAGGAACGTGGCTCCCAACATAGTGTACAGCGCCAGGGGCGACGAGGTCACGGACGTGATAATCAACGGCAGGATGGTGGTCGAGGACCGGAGGGTGACGACGATGGACGAGGAGAGGGTCGTCGAGGAGGCCCAGAGAGCCGCGGAGGAGATCGCGTACAACGCCGTCGACGACTACATGGCGGCTGACAGCCTCCTCGCCAAGGCCGTCCGGAGGGGGCTCATCTAGCCCAGACGCTGGAGCCCTTCACTCCTGTTCCAGGCGTCTGCCCTCGGTCAATATGGCCAGTATGAGGCCGCCTATGACAGCGAGGGCGTAGTGGTAGAGGTTGAAGGCCAGCAGCTGGTATACGAACTCCTCGAACAGCATGTCGGCGAGCGAGGGGTCCTCGAGGAAGAAGCCCCAGATGGGCAGCATGCTCACCAGGGCGCCCACGATCTTGCCGACGAGGAAACCTCCGAGGAACGCCGTAACGTGCCCCCGGGTCACCGCATCAGCAGTATTGAAGGATGTAGATGATTATTAAAGCTCTAACCCAGGCCGCGCTGGATGAGCTGCACCAAGCCCGGCTTACCCACCGCGCCCACCGTCTGCCCCACGGGCTGGCCGCCCCTGAAAACCATGAAGTTGGGGATGCTCATTACGCGGTACCGTGCAGCCGTAGCCGGGTTGTGGTCTACGTCCAGCTTGGCGACGTACGCCTTGCCGCTGTACTCCGCCGCCAGCCGGTGGATTACCGGGGCCATCATCCTGCATGGGGCGCACCACTCCGCCCAGAAGTCCACCAGCACAGGCTTGTTCGCCTCGGAGAGGGCCTGCCGGAAGTTTGTGTCCGTCAGCTCGTTCACCTGCCCGTCCCGCAGCGTGGACGGCTTCGCGGTGGCGGCGGCCATCATCCGTTTCAGCATCTGCTGCTTTATCTTCTCAAGCTCGTCGTCCGTGCTCATCAGGTTGACGATACAGAAGGGTGGATAATGAAGTTTGCCTGCCGGAGGCTACTCCGTGTCCTTCCAGTTATCCTCTATGAAGCCTTCTCTGCCGGACAGCCTCTCGTATATATCGTACCTGGCCGCCTGCTTTTTGTAGTAGTTCTGGTGGTACTCCTCGGCGCGGTAGAAGGGCCCAAGGGGTAGGATTTCGGTGACCACGGGGTCTTGGAACCTGCCGGACTCGTCTAGACTCTTCTTGGACTCCTCGGCGAGCCTCTTCTGCTCCTCGCTGTGGTAGAATATCGCGGTCTTGTACTGAGAGCCCCTGTCAGCGAACTGGCCGCCGGGGTCCGTGGGGTTCACGTTCCTCCAGAAGACGTCAAGCAGCTCGCTGTAGCTTATCTTCTCGGGGTCGTAGTACACCAGCACCGCCTCGTAGTGGCCGGTCTTCCCGGTGCTCACCTCCTCGTAGGTGGGGTTCTCCGTGTAGCCGCCTGTGTAGCCGCTCACCGCCTCAGCCACGCCTTCAGCCTCCTCGAAGCCGGCCTCCATGCACCAGAAGCAGCCGCCGGCGAAGGTCGCCGTCTCCAGCGCCTCCAGGTCCTCAGTGTTCTCTTTCAACGACATCGTCTCCTCTCCGCTCCTCGAGGCGACCCATGCTCCCCCGACCATCAAAGCCAGCACGGCTAACGCCAAGACGAAAACGGTTTTCATGAATCAGGATCAAACACTAGGGAAACCGCGGAATATATACCCTGATAAAAAGGTGGAGCCCACTACTCCTTCAGGTTCTCCGTGTAGTCGGGGCGGGTCGAGTCGTACTTGTGGGCGCCCTCGGGGTCCCCGGTGACGTTCTCGAGGTACTCCTCGCAGCCCATCCAGTCCCCCGCCTCGCCGTGGCAGTCGATGTAGTTCTGGGGCATGGGGTGGGTGCCTACGACGACGGGGAGGCCGACGTAGTTCTCTATGTACCTCTTGTGGTCCTCTATGTATGGGCACGGCGGGTAGCCCGCGAGGTAGCACGAGGCGAGGTATATGGCCTCGGCTCCGTACTTCTTCATGTCCGCGGGGGCGTACTCGAGGCGCTCCCCCGGGCAGCCGCCGCAGGCCATCCAGCCCACGACCTCGATGGGCTCTTCCTCGGCGATCTTCTTGAAGGCGCCGTCCCTCTCGACGACGGACCTGAAGCACTTGTTGCCGGTGCACGTCCGGTTCCTGTCGCAGATCATTATGCCTACTTTAACCATGACGATCAACATGGTTAGTTAAGCCAGCCTAAAAACGCTTCCGTGTCAGACGTGGCTGATACTCTTTATATTTCATGCCGCGTAGAAGGTTGCCGACGCCTTGACAGATGACAACGTCTTCTCTCAGCTGTGCCGCCCGGTCAGGAGGCTCATAGACCAGAAAGGCTTCGAGGACCCCACCGAGCCCCAGAGGAGGCTGATACCCAAGATACTGGAGGGGAAGAACGTCCTACTCATATCGGCCACCGCCACCGGGAAGACCGAGGCGGCGATGCTGCCCGTCCTCCACAGGTTCCTGCTGTC
>CAZQOX010000213.1:0-2920 GCA_964594895.1 uncultured Candidatus Bathyarchaeia archaeon | reverse complement strand
CCAGCTTCTCGAGGGTCAGCTTCTGTTTCTGGGTCATTTTCAACCGTCTGGGGTTGTCTTCGGCTGAATATTAGCATAGTCGATGGGGGGTCTGGACCCCGCGTATGTAGCCTTAAACCGGGTTGAGAATCTTGAGACGATGTAATATTTTTTGTCTGAATAACCAGATTCATTTTAGCCTCAATAAAAGGGGTTGAGGATGGGCGCCTACTTCTCTAGGCCGCTCATCCTGCGGACCTGTCTGCCGACCTTCTCGATCTCCAGGGCGTCGCACTCGGCCATGAGCTCGTCGAACTTCTTGGCCCCCGCCTTTGACTCGGCGATCCACGCCTTGGCGAAGCTGCCGTCGCGGACAGCCTTCAACGCCTTCTTCATGTTTTCCTCGACGTGGTCGTCCACGATCATGGGGCCGACGGTCATGCCGCCCCACTTGGCGGTGTCGCTGACGGCCCTGTACATGCCTCCGATGCCGCTCTTGTAGATGAGGTCGACGATGAGCTTGAGCTCGTTGCAGACCTCGAAGTAAGCCAGCTCGGGCGGGTACCCGGCCTCGGTGAGAACATTGAAGCCGCGCCTGATGAGCTGGTCTACGCCTCCGCATAGCACGGCCTGTTCGCCGAATAGGTCGGACTCCGTCTCGTCCTTGAAGGTGGTCTCTATGACCCCAGCCCGCCCCGAGCCCAGCGCCTTGGCTATGGCCAGCGCCTTCTCAAGCGCCTTCCCCGAGGCGTCCTGGTGGACGGCGACTAGCGAGGGCACGCCGAAGCCCGCCTCGTACTGGCGCCTCATCTCGGGGCCGGGGCTCTTGGGCGCCACCATGATGACGTCCGCGTCCTTCGGCGGCTTGATCTCGTCGAAGTGGATGTTGAAGCCGTGGGCGAACTGCAGAGCCTTCCCTTTCTTCATGGCGAGCCCCACCTCCTCCCTGTAGACCATGGGCTGAGCCATGTCCGGGATAAGCATGAGGACGACGTCGCCCTTCTCGGCGGCCTCCAGGACCGTCATGGGCTTGAACCCGTCCTCCTCTGCCTTCCTCCAGCTCTTTCCGCTTGGTCGGAGCCCGACTACTACGTCGACTCCGCTGTCTCTCATGTTGAGGGCCTGTGCTCGGCCCTGGCTGCCGTAGCCGATGACGGCCACGGTCTTTCCTTTGAGGACCGACTCGTCTATGTCCTCGTCGTGGTATACCTTCACCAAATTCATTCACCTAGCATTAGCCGCCCCTTCTCTATGGCGGTCACTCCTGTCCTCGACATCTCGACGATGCCTATTCCCCTTACGTAACCTAGGAACTGGTCCAGCTCCTCAGGTTCACCTGTGATCTCGGCGATGATGTTCTCGTCGTCGATGTCCAGTATGAGCCCATGCTGGTTGTTGATGTAGCGTAATGCATCCTCTCTGGCCATGGGGTCGCTGGTCTCCAGCTTCACCAGCAGCATCTCGCGGCGCACGGTGCGCAGCGGGTCCAGGCGCTTCACCTTGATCACCTCAAGCATCTTGTCCAGCTGCTCTATGAGGTTGTGCAGCGTCCTGGCGTCGGCGTCCACGGTGATGGTCATCCTGCTGTAGCCGCTGTTCTCCAGGGCGCCGACGGTGATGCTGTCTATGTTGAAGCCTCTCCTCCTGAACAGGTTGCTCACCTTGAACAGGACGCCCGGCTGGTTCTCCACCAGGAAGCTCACCGTGTTCGGGGGCACCTAGTCCGCCTCCACCAGCGTGTCCTTGAGCCCCATCCCCGGTGGCACCATGGGCATCACGTTCTCATCGGGGTCGATGGGCACATCGATCACCGTGGGCACGTCCGCCTCGATGCCCCTCCTGACGGCTGCCCTGAAGCCCTTCATGGTCTCCACCCTGACACCCTCGGCGCCGTAGGCGTCGGCCAGCTTCACGAAGTCGGGGTTCCCGTTAAGCTTGACTGCCGAGTACCGTTTATCGTAGAAGAGCCTCTGCCACTGGGCCACCATGCCCAGCACGCTGTTATTCAGCACCACCACGATCACTGGTAGCTCCTCCTCGACCGCAGTGGCCATGTTGTTCTCGGTCATGCCGAAGCTGCCGTCGCCGGCGATGTCGACTACAGGCACATTCGGCTTCGCCGCCTTTGCGCCTATCGACGCCGGGAACCCCCAGCCCATGGTGCCCAGGCCGCCGCTGGTGTGGAACGTCCTCGGCGCGTAGACGTCGAAGTGGAGGGCGGCCCACATCTGGTTCTGGCCCACCTCCGTGGTCGCGATGGCGTCCCTAGGGAGTTCATCTCTCAGTGCCTTGATTACCGCCGGGGCCCGCAGATAGCTGCCGTTCTTCTCGTTCTCGGCGTCGTAGACGCACTTGAACTCCGTGATCCTGTCTCTCCACTCGGTGGATGGCTCCCACTTCCTCAGCCTCTTGACGCGTCCTATGAGCCCCTGTAGGGCGAGCTTCGCGTCGCCGACGACCCTCGTCATGGCCTCCACGTTCTTGTCTATCTCGCTGCGGTCGATGTCGACGTGGATTATCTTGGTGTTGGGCGCGAAGTCGGCTATCTTGCCCGTGGTCCTGTCGCTGAACCTTGACCCCACCACCAGCAGCACATCCGACTTGGGGACCATCATGTTGGCCTCCATCGTGCCGTGCATGCCGCAGAGCCCCAGGCTCAGAGGGTGGTCGTTGGGGATGGCTCCCTTGCCCATGAGGCTGGTGGCTGTGGGCGCCAAGAGCAGCTCCGCCAGCTCGACTAGCTCGGGGCTCGCCCCGGAGGCTATTACTCCGCCGCCCGCCATGATGAGCGGCCTCTTGGCCTCGGACAGTATCTTGGCCGCCCAGTCGAGTTCGTGGGGGTCTGGCTCCGGGTTCAGCCTGTAGCCCCTGAAATCTACCTTCTCAGGGAACTCTATGTCCCCGCTGAGGGTGGTGCAGTCCTTGGGTATGTCTACGAGGA
>CAZQOX010000212.1:0-2927 GCA_964594895.1 uncultured Candidatus Bathyarchaeia archaeon | reverse complement strand
ACAGGCTACGTGGCCTCGGAGGAGCTTGAGGCGGATATACTGAGGCGGAGATCCATCTGGAGACAGGATGATCCGACCGAACTCATCAACAGCGTGATGACCACGGAGAAATTCAGGGAGCTTCAAGACCATGTAGAGACCGAGGTCTACGTGGACGACCAGATATACCTGTACATATCGAAGATCGTGAGGGCCACCCGTCAGAGCCCATACGTCGAGGTGGGCTCCAGCCCAAGGGGCGGGCTCAGCCTGTTCAAGGTATCCAGGGCCAACGCCGCGCTGAACGGGAGAGACTACGTCATACCAGACGACGTGAAGATGTACGCCGTCGATGCCCTGGCCCACCGCATGATAATGAAGCTCGAGTACGCCCTCGACGACAGGGTCACACCCGAGTCCATAGTGAGCTCGGTGTTGGAGAAGGTGGAGGCCCCCAAGGAAGTCGTGCGCAGGTAGGGTGCTATGCTTACCGGTATCCCCCTGAGGCTCAGCCTGAGCTCCTTCGGCTTCATCCTGACCGGGATGGCCACCGGTAACATGATTCTCATCTACTTCGGGCTCATACCTCTCTTCTTCGTGGTCATCTCCCTGTTCATAGAGATCCCGGGCGAGCCCTCCATTCCCCCATTCGAGGAGTCCATCAGCGTCGAGGTCGACGAGGAGCTGGAGATCTCTAGAAGCGTCGACGTCGGAGAGGGGTGGGGGCTCGTGACCCTCGGGGAGGAGCTCCCGCCCAGCTTCGAGCTTCTCAGAGGCAACAACTTCCAGGTGTTCTGGAAGGAGCCCGGGCCCACGGAGATAGAGCTGAGGTACAGGGTGAAATGCACAAGGAGGGGCACCTACCAGCTAAACCGTTTGAACTGGGAGGTCAGGCACCCCATGTCCATGACCCCTACACGGTCAGGCACCTTCCCTCTGGGACAGGAGCTGATCGTGAAGCCCAAGGGGCTGAGGATCAAGAGGATACGCCAGCAGAAGATCTTCACCAAGATACCCATGCCCGCGGAGTCCAAGATCATGATAGGTGTACCCACCACCGACTTCAAGGAGCTCAGGGACTATAACTGGGGCGACTCCTATAAGCAGATAAACTGGAAGGCTACGGCGAGGAACTACCGTGGCGTCCAGCATGTACCCACGGTCAACGAGTACGAGAAAGAGGGACGACGCCTCGTTTTCATCTTCCTCGACACATCGACCTCGCTAAGCCTAGGGACGGATCTGCGTAATAGCTTCGAGTACGCCGTCCAGGCCGTGCTCGGTCTCTCGGAGTTCTACATATCCAGGCAGTGCAAGCTGGGTCTGGCTTTATACAACAGCGAAAGCGGTGTAAGAGATGGCGATAAGGTAAGGTATCTCTCGGGCCGGCTCAGAGAAGACGGTCAGGGAGACCCTGTAGAAGTGGGGGAACCGGGGCACACGGGTATCGGCAAGGGCGTCCTGCTTTTCCCTGAATCCGGTAAGATGCAGCAGTATAAGGTCCATCGGATGATGCTGAACACCGAGATGTCCTCTACACATTACAGTCTCCACGAGACCGTAGGCTATGTAAGGGGCCACCTCCACGGCACCAACCCGTTGTTCGTCATAGTCACCCGCGTCCATGACCAGAACTTCGACAGCCTAGTCTCCGGCGTGAGGGAGCTCACAAAGTACACCAGGAAGGCGCGTAGGCAGAGCCCGAACATCATGGTGGTCAACGTCTCCGGCTACAGCCTCACCGTGAGGAAGAGAGGCGACAAGACCGCGGCCCAGCTATTGGAATACCAAGAGAACGCGTATCTGAAGAAGCTCAGAGGCCTCGGCTTGATGGCGGTGAACTGGCACCCGACTCGCCAATCGATCACCGAGGTTCTCCTCGCTCAGGTGGGAAAGAGATGAACAGAGACGGCTCGTTGATCAGGGTATACGAGGTTCTAGTCACCATCGGGAGCAGCTACCTTGCGATCAACTCATTCTTCGCGTCCTCTCTGTACGACTCCGTGAGTCTGTTCATCAACAGGGTTTTAGCCATTTACGACATCCGGACGATATCCACCGCGGATGTCACAAAGATCGTGCCCTTGCTGGTGAGCGCAATAGTGTTCCTTGTCGTGATCTACGACTACGCCATCGGGAAACCGGAGAACATGATCGACATATACGAGATCAACTTGGTGCTCATCTCGCCTGAGGCGCTGAGCTTCTCCAAGCTAAACTGGATGAACCTCATAGAGAAGCCTCAGATACTTGAACCCACTCGGGGCCCAGCCACGGTCTTCCTCACAGGTGTCGTCATACTGGTTGGGTACATCTCACTCCTCTTCACGTCGAGATACAAGGAGACGAGCCGGGAGCTTGTGGAGAGAGGAGCCGACAATGATCGGGTCCAGGAGATATTCGTGAAACAGAGCTTCTTGATGATTGAACTCGTGTTTGTCTCCGCTTTACTCAGCGGAATGGTATATGTCTCCATCCCCTTTGTGGGTGGCCTACTGGCTTCGTCGATCTCCAGGGTCTCATACGGTTACCTTATCCTCGGGGTTCTGGCGGTCACCATCCTGTCCGTGACTGTATTCTTTTTCTATAATGAGCAGAGAACAACGGATTCAATTAGCAAAGCACCTTCTGAAGCTAGACTGGACGACTCGGCGTCTACGCCTTAAACACCGATCAGATCCTGCTTAGCCTCTTAGTGTAGCCCACCTTAATGTCCTGCTGTTTTATAGCCTTCTGGAGATCCATCAGTCGATTCAGCGTGTCTTTTGATCCCTCGACTTGCGTAGCCCCCGGTCTGTCTTGTTCAGACGCGATTATAATGTCTGAGGCTAGACCGTAACAGTCGTTACCGATGATGTCTCGGCTAACTATGTCTATGAGCTCTACGTCGCCTGGGCTTACGATCACTGATCTGTGTCTTTTATCCATGGCTGCCTTGATGTCGCTTT
>CAZQOX010000211.1:0-2931 GCA_964594895.1 uncultured Candidatus Bathyarchaeia archaeon | reverse complement strand
AGCTCCTTGCCGTACATGGTGTGGAAGCTGAACTTGATCTTGCCAAGGAAGACGTCCCCGATCTTGTTGCTTATCTGGTTAGTTAGGTGGTTCTCGAAGCCGTCCCGGTTCTTCTTGGGGAGGGTCATGTAGTCCGTCTCGAGCCCCACCACCCAGTTGTCGTCGGAGACGCCTATGAGGAGATCCCCGCCGTCGGCGTTCAGGAACGCGCATATGGTCTTGAGGCAGTTGTACTCCAGGTCTTGGTCGACGCAGCCCCTGATGTTGTTGTAGCGGAGGCTGGCCTTGAACTCGAGGCGCTGCCCCTCGTCCATGTTGATCAGCTGCTCCACGGCTAGAGTCTCCTGCTCCTGGGTCTTCGCCGCCATGTACTCCCTCATGATCTCGGGCTGGTAGTTGGCCAAGTCCGTGAGGCTCAGGATGCCGATGACCCTGTCCTGGCCGATGGAGTCCACGACGGGAAGCTTCTTGATCCTGTTCTGGAGCATGGTGCGGCCCGCCTCGAGAAGCGAGGTCTCGGGGGACACAGAGATGAGGGCGCTGGTCATGACCTCGCCCACCGTGACGACCTGGGGGTCCCTGCTGCTGGCCACCACCCTCGTGAGGACGTCCCTCTCGGTGATTATGCCGAGGATGCCGTCCTCGCTCTGGACTATGAGGCTGCTTATGCCGAAGCGGGTCATCACCCGCGCGGCGTTCTCAACGGTCTCCGAGGGGCCTATGGTCACCACGTCGCTGGTCATGACGTCATGAACTGTTAGAGGTAACGCTGTGCGGCTCATGCCGTCTCTACCCTCAGTTAAACCCTAATTGACGGTTATGGAACGAAGCCACGTAGTCCTAAAGTCTTACAACGTTCTCTATGAGTGGTAAATAAATTAGAGGAGGGGCATGAGCTCGGATACGTCCCCAAGCCCATCCAAACCTCTGAGCGCGGACCAGATGCGTTCAGCCTTCCCCCCGTTGACTGTGGGGCTGGACCAGTTCATGAACTTGTCGAAGAGCTCTTCGTCCGTCAGAGGGTTACGTGGCTCACCCCAAGGCGTGTCCACCCTATCCGTGTGGGTGGCCCCGTCCTTGAGCTTGACTTCGACGGTGGTGGGCCTGCTGCCCTCGGGGTAGACGCTGTCGAGCCCTTCGTCTGGTGTCACCTTCACCTTCGCGGCCAGCTCGTGGAGCTTAGGGTCCGCTATCCTCTCCTTGGTGAACTGGGTCTCGGTGACCTCGCCGTCGGCGATGACGCAGGCGGCGATGTAGGGGAGGTTGAACTGGCAGTTCTTGTAGTAGCTGTCGGGCCCCACCTTCTCGTCGGTAATATACATGCCGTGGGTGAGCTGGCTCACCTGCACCTCCTCGACGTCGCCAGCCGCGAAGCCGTACCGCCGCCTCAGCCGCAGCAGCGCCTCGACGGCGCCGTGGGTCATCCTGCAGGTGGGCCAAGGCTTGATGTAGACGTTCATTATATCGTACTCCTCGCCGAGGCCCCTGGTCTTGAAGCGAGTGGAGAGTCTGTTGTCGTCGGCGAGCTTGGGGCCGTTCAGGCCCTCCCTGGCTAGCAGCGCAGCCTCGATCCCAGCCTTGGCCTGGTACCCGTTGCTGAGGAAGTTGACGTCAAGCCCCATGGTCTTGGGGACGCCCCTGGGGCTGTTGTAGCCCGCGATGCCCATGGCGAAGATGGTCTCGTCAGCCCCGAGCCCAAGCAGCCTGCTCGCCACGGCGGCTGAGCAGTAGGCCGAAGCCGGGGGCCTGTTGTCCATCCCCCTCACCTTGGCGGCGACGTCGTAGCCCACCGCGACGGCCGTGATCACGTCGCGTCCAGACGCGTGCAGCCTCTCGCCTACCGCGAGGGCTGTAGGCACGGCGACTCTCCCGGGGTGAGACGAGCCGCCGAGGGCGGCGGCCTCCCTGTGGCCGTCGTTGCAGTCGTGCACCTGGGCGTAGGCGGCGTTGGCCCACGCAGCCCACGGCATGCTGGTCTTCCTGCCTGTGCCGAGGACGGTGCACTCCTGGGGCTCATCCAGGTTGACAAGGAACCTGTCTACCCCGGCGGCCTCCTCCTTCCTTGAGCCCATGTAGATGGTCCCCAGGGAGTCAAGCATGACCCGCTTAGCCTGGTGCACCACCTCGGACGGCAGCTCCTCGTAGGACAACCCAGTCACGTGCTCCGCGAGCTCCCTTCCGACGCGTAGAACGCTCTCAACTTCCTTGACCAATGAAACTCACGCATATCTTAGGCGGCGGTGATAGATAACAGGTGCCTATCCAGTCTCTTCCTTCCGGGTCCGAGATAACCTTTTTAAATAGTGTAGAGTCTAACCATAGAGCACCCGGAGAAATCATTGAATGGTAGGCAAACTCTCGACTATGCGCGGCAGAAGCCACAGCACACGGCCTGTCAGCAAGAGGCCCCCCAACTGGGTCGTTTACCAGCCCGACGAGGTCAAGGCGCTCATCATAAACCTGGCCCGCGAGGGCAAGACCCAGAGCCAGATAGGCAACATCCTCAGAGACGTCCACGGGGTACCCCTGGTGAAGCCCATCGTGGGGTACGGCGTCAGGAAGGTGCTGGAGGAGGCGGGGCTGGCCCCAGAGATACCCGAAGACCTCTACAACATGATGGTACGCGCCACCCGTCTCCGGAGGCATGTGGAGCGAAACCCTAAGGACTACAGCAACAAGAGGGGCATGCAGCTCACCGAGAGCATGATCTACCGCGTCACCAGGTACTATAAGCGTAGAGGAGTCCTGCCGAGGGACTGGAACTACCGGCAAGAGATAGTCACCGTATAAGCTGACCTAAATGTCGGGCGAGGACGCATTCGTTTCTTCCTTCAAGCCAGCCGTGGAGCTGTTCCTCAAGCACGTCGAGATGGACGGCAGGATACGCATTGTTACCCACAACGACGCGGACGGCCTCGCCAGCGGGGGCAT
>CAZQOX010000210.1:0-2959 GCA_964594895.1 uncultured Candidatus Bathyarchaeia archaeon | reverse complement strand
CTCGTGTTCAAGCCAGTCCTCGAACGCCGGCCTCGTCAGCTCGGTGATCCAGAACCGGGATAGCTTGCCTTTCTCACTCATAATGACCGATAAAAGATGGACTGCGGATGGTTAAGAAACCTCTTACGATGAGTTTAAACAAATATGAATCAACCAAGCATCATATGACGCCGCTGATAATCGCGTCGATCGCCGTGATCATCATACTGGCCCTCATACCCCTCACCAAGAGAGCCACGGTAACAAGGCTGCGGACGTTCCAGGCGACGGTGACAGAAAAACGCAGGGAGACCAGCATCGTCTACGTAGGGTTCTTCATGCCCACCGTCAAACGCATCCTCGTAACAGACAGGGGGCTCCAAGCGGAGGCCACCAAGGAAGTCTACGAGATGGCTGAGGTAGGCGACACGGTGACCGTGGCCGAGTACAGCGACGGCGCCTACAGAGTGGATCAGTGACAAATAAAACTTAATAGACCCCGCCACTCGGGCAAGCCAGCCAAATGGATTCCTCCACCGCGTATGAAGAGCATGTCCCCAGCGGAGGCGATACGCTTGAGAGCAGGCTCGCCGCCCTCCACAGCCACGCCGTGGAGATAAACACGGCGAAAACCATCCGAGACATCTATGAATGCACGATAAACGCGATGGTGAAGACCTTCAACTACGAGAGAGTGGACATCCTCAGGGTCCGGGGTGAGAAACTTGTGCAGGAGGCCAAGTATGGAGGAATCCCCGCCGGCGTGGAGCTGCCGCTCGACGGAAGAGGGGTGACGATCCGAGCCGTCAAAGAGAAGAGAACCATCCTCGTGAACGACATAGAGCAGAGCCAAGACTACGTGTTCGTGGTAGACCCCGAGACGGGGCAGCCCTACTACGAGTACGCGTTATCCAAGGCCGAACTCACGTCCCCGATTATCATCGACGGCGAGGTGGTCGGGGTCCTCAACATAGAGAGCACCGAGAAGGACGCTTTCACGGAGCTAAACAGGAAGCAGCTGGAGATGCTGGCGAACCACGTGGCCACGGCGATAGACCGAGTAGCCAACCTTGAAGAGGTTCAGAGACTGAGCGCGGAGCAGAACAGGAGACTCATGGAGGGGTTCAGAAGAGTCTCCAGCATGGCTAGGCATGACCTGCGCGGACCGCTGAGCAACATCGGCATCGCGACCCACATCCTGAGGCGGAACCCAGACAAATCTGAGATGCTCAGAATCATCGAGAGCAACCTGAAGCATGCGGGCAACATTCTGGACGACTGGAAGGAGCTCACGTTGAGAGGGAAGATCACGAGATTAAAAATGAACGTGAGAGCCCTCGTAGAGGAGACGCTCAGGACCATGATTATCCCCGACAACGTCGAGACAGAGATCGAAGCCCCCGATGACCTGGTTTACTTGCTTGACATGAGAGGCACGGCGAGGATACTGACCAACCTGTTCATGAACTCATTGGACGCCATGCCAAAGGGAGGTAAACTAGGGATACGTGCATACGATGACGACGGTTGGCTCGTCATCGAGGTATCGGACACCGGTGTGGGGATAAAGGAGGAACATAGAGAGAAGATATTCACGCCATTCTTCACGACGAAGGACACGGGCATCGGGCTCGGCCTCGCCTACATCAAAGATAACGTCGAGGCCCACGGCGGCACCGTGAGGTACACGACTACACCGGGTGAGGGAACCACCTTCACGATAAGAATCCCTAGCGATTAGCGGAATCCCCGACCCTCCCGGAGAATGAGGCTTTAAGGTCTGTGCGAGCCTACGCTATAAGACCGTGACCTCGTCGCCATGCTTTAACAGCCTGTAGACGGGTTGGCGATCACCCTAGCTTGATCTCGTCTTCATCGAAGATGAAGACCTCCTCCACCGTCTCGCCGAAGGCCGTGGCGATCCGCACCGCCAGCAGCAGCGAAGGGTTGTACTCGCCGTTCTCGACGAAGCTGACGGTCTCACGCCTCACCCCCACGAGCTTGGCTAGATCCGCCTGGGTGTAACCCATGCGGGCCCTGAGCTCCTTCATGCGGGTTTTCATCTATTCACTCTCTTCGCCATCGTGAACCTCGCCACGAAGTAGATGGCCAGCTGAGCCATCAAGCCGAGCAGCAGCACGGGCGGCGACCCGATCTTGGGCCAGGGCATCAGGTTCTCGGCGGCGAACTCGTACCAGAGCAGCGCTAGCCAGACGTAGTTGCCCAGCATGAAGGCGGCCCTGCCGGCCCTGCCCTCCAGAAGCGTGGTCCGTTCGTCTGTGACGGCGAACCCCTGGAGCCTCTCATCCCTCTTCACCAGCATGCGATCGACCATGAAGCCCCCTATGGCGATGATGACCGCGACGTTGGCTGCGCTGAGGAGCCCGAAGGTGTCTGCGCCGAAGACCCAGAGGGCCGCGGCGGCTCCCGCTAATGCCACTACTACGGTTGCTATTTGTGTTCTCTTCATCCTCGTTTCCTCCTGTTTGGTTTACCATACTTTATGTGTGTTCTACCACACACATTGTTATGTTAACCTAACACCCAATATATAAACGCTCCGCATAGTCAACCCTATAACCCCAAGAAACGTCCATAGTAACATGGGTAGGCATGTCCACGTCTGCACCGTGGACCGCCCACATGCAGTCATCGATGCGGCACCGGAGCAGTAGATATGCTACAAGAGATCATAAAGAAGGTCACGGAACACCTGAAGGCCCTCGAGGAGGCAAAAGACGAGGCCTACCCTAAGGCCCGGAAGGCGAGAACCCTAAGCAAGCAGTCGATCCTCATGCTACACAACGGTGAACCAGAGAAAGCCCAGCGACTCATCATCGAGGCGGCGAACCTGCTCGACGAGGTTCGGGGAGTTGGAGATGCGTTCCCCGGCGTCCAGGGCAGCGAAACCGTGGTGGCGGCGCGGCAGGAATACGCGGAGGCAGCCATACTCCACTCTCTGATCACCGAGAAAAGGTAT
>CAZQOX010000209.1:0-2964 GCA_964594895.1 uncultured Candidatus Bathyarchaeia archaeon | reverse complement strand
AACAAGCCCTTTCAGATCCAATCATATACAAAAACGTACGTTTAACCCGGCTAATCACCACAAAAACCCGGCCCACAACCCATGGCCGCTGTCAACGAAGTGCATGTAGAGCTTGAAAACATTGCTGAATCCCCAGTCACAGGCAACCCGCACCCTGACAAGCCGCCGTCGGCCATCCCGGGCATATTCATGAGCCCGCTGATCGGAAGATTCATGACATGATGAATAACCGTGGCTGGAAAGCCATGGCAAGCAAGAACGGCGGCATCGTAGACGCAAAGCCGCACGTTAACCACCAAACACAGAGTCTTATCCCTCGTTATAATAAACTCGATTAACTTGTGACTTTTACTGCCTCGACGCTGCGTGCGCGACTAGAGTGGACGCACGACGCCACCACCAGTATTCTGTTCCCCGTTTTAAACAGGTTCCCCAACGAGACCGCTGTAGCGAGGGGAGCCGCCGCTTGAAGGCCGACAGATAATCTTATTCCATCGTCACTGTACTCCGTATCATGGTCACCCTCGACCAGGTAATCTACGTCCTCCCCCTCCTCGGCATCACTGTCTCGATCCTGTACTACGCCATGGTCCTGAGGAACTCCAACAGGACCCGGTCGGCGCAGCTCTTCATGTCGTTGCACAGCATCATGTCTAGCAAGGAGGGTATGTCCGATTACTTGGAAACCATGTACATGGAGTGGGACGACTACGCCGACTTCGAGAGGAGGTACGGCTCCGACAACAACCCGAAGGCGTATGCCCAGAGACTGTCTATCTGGAACGCATTAAACAACTACGGAGTACTACTGAAGAAAGGGCTGATCGACCCGGAGATGATCTATGATGCAGCGGGTGCGATCGTCATCATGAGCTGGGAGAAATGGAGGCTAATAATAATGGAGCAGAGGGTCCGGTACATGGGCCCCAACTACCTGGAGCACTGGGAGTACCTTGCGACCGTCTTGAGGTCCATCCAGAATAGAAGAGGGGTAAAGTGGGAGCCGCCTGAAACGGGCTTTAAATTCGTGTAGTCAACGCCCTTAATACACGATGCGTCAGATCTTGACCGCTTTGACGCTCCACATCTGGGGCAGCCTGTCCCCCGGTATCCTCCAGTAGCCGTCCAGCCCCATCTCGGCGCTCTCCAGGTACTTCCAAGGGAGGTGCGGGTACTCCCCAATCTCTTGGATGGTGAGACCAGCCTCGATGAGGCTGTTCAGCACGTCACCGACGGTGTGCTGCCACTCGTAGCTCTTCTTGTTTGTCACCTTGGCGTCCTCGTCAGCATAGGTACCATCCTGCTCCCAGCTCAGAGGCTCGTCGCTGTGCCAGTAACTGTATTTGATCCTGAGGCCCTCAAATTCGTCGTCGAGGACCCACATCAACGGATGGGACTCTACCAGCAGAAAAACGCCCCCAGGCTTCAGGTAGCGGGCTATGATCCTGCCCCACCCCCGGATGTCCTGGAGCCAGCACAGGACCCCGATGCTGGTGAACACGATATCGTACTCCCCCTCATGGACCTCTGGGAGGTCGTAGACGTTGCTGCAGATGAACTCGGCGTCGACGCCGATCCTGTCCGCTATCTGTCTGGCTAGCTCGATGGCGGACTCGCTGAAGTCCACGCCCGTCACCTTGGCGCCGAGCCTCGCCCAGCTGATGGTGTCCAGCCCGAAGTGGCACTGGAGGTGGAGGAGGCTCTTCCCCGCGACGTCGCCGAGGATGTCCAGCTCCACCTGGTGCAGGCTGTTCCTGCCCGCGATGAAGCCCTCCAAGTCGTATTCATCCGACTTGACGTGGATGCCCACAAGCTCGTTCCAGCGTGCCTTGTTGGTATCGTAGTAATCCGCCAAGGTTATCCCGTTTTAACACACGTACACATTGAAAAACGGTGCGGTACCACCCCTAAACCCTGAAAGTTTGAAGATATAAAGCCCTGACTACAATGATTTTACATAGAGCATTGAATATTTGGTAGAGCAGCGATGGTAGACCGAGAGACCCTGCTCAAGGGGATCGCCGAGATGATCAACAGCATCCAGCGACGCCACCCCGTCAGGGTCGCGATAGACGGCGTCGACGCCGCCGGGAAGACCGCCTTCGCCGACGAGCTTGAGCCTCTTCTAGAGGAGAAGAGCCGCGAGGTCATCAGGTCAAGCATGGACTGGTTCCACAACCCCCGGAGGCTGAGGCACGCCCGCGGGAGGATGGACCCCGAGGGCTACTACCTGGACAGCTTCAACTACAGGGTGCTCCTCGACTACCTCCTCCTGCCTCTGGGGCCAGGCGGAAGCCTGGTCTACATGGACAGGGCCTTCGACTACAGGATCGACCAGAGGCTCGACGTGCCCTTCAAGAAGGCGAGCAGAGACGCCGTACTCCTCTTCGACGGCGTCTTCCTCCTCCGGCCAGAGCTTGAGCGCCTGTGGGACCTGAAGATATACCTCGACGTCACCTTCGAGGAGTCGCTGCGCCGCGGCCTGGAGAGGGCGAGTAACCGTTCCGAGGTCGAGGAGCTCTACATGAACAGGTACATCCCCGGCCAGAAGCTGTACCACATACACTCGGCGCCCCAGAGGAAGGCAGACATCGTCATAGACAACAACGATCCCAGTAACCCCAGGATCACCTACATGAACCCCCGGCTGTAGCCCTTCTACCCGCTTAATACCCGGGTATTACTACGGCAGCCCCAGGGCCAGTAATACCCGTAATATGACCCCGCCCAGCAGCACGGCTGTGAATATCTCGGCTGCGCTTATCACCGCCGCAGCCCTGTACCCGAACTCCTTCACGAGCGCTGCAATAGTCGCGATACAGGGCACATAGACCATGACCACGAAAGCAAACACGAACATCTGAACAGGCGACAGGAACAACGAGAAGTCGTTCCCCCCCAGCAGGGTCCCCAGCAGTATGAGGGTCAGCTCCTTCCTGAGCACGCCGAAGATGAGGACCACGC
>CAZQOX010000208.1:0-2975 GCA_964594895.1 uncultured Candidatus Bathyarchaeia archaeon | reverse complement strand
ACCAAGCACGACGTCAAGGCCAAGATAGAGGCCTACAACCAGGCGGCGGGCGGCGCAGAGTACATACACGTGGGCCTCACGAGCAGAGACCTCACAGACAACGTTGAGCAGCTCCAGATCAGGGACGCCATGACGCTCATCCACGGCAAGTACGTCTCGGTTCTCCGTCACCTGCTGGAAAAGGCGGAGGAGTACAGCGGCGTCGAGCTCACCGGGAGGACCCACCGCCAGCCGGCGCAGATCACGCTGCTGGGCAGGAGGTTCGGCATGTGGGCGGAGGAGCTCCTCGTGCACCTGAAGGAGTTCGAGGCCTTCATCGACGGCTACCCGTTGAGAGGCATCAAGGGAGCCGTGGGCACCCAGTTCGACATGGCCAACCTCCTCGGCTCCCCCGAGAAGGCGCTCAGGCTTGAGAGGATGGTGGCAGAGGAGCTTGGGTTCAAGGAGCTGATGGACTCCACGGGTCAGGTCTACCCGAGGAGCCTAGACTACAAGGTTACCAGCCACCTCGCGGCCCTCGCCTCGGCGTGCGAGAACTTCGCGAAGTCCATCAGGCTCATGGCCGGCCACGAGCTCGTCACGGAGGGCTTCGCCGAGGGCCAGGTGGGGAGCAGCGTCATGCCCCACAAGATGAACACCAGAAGCACCGAGCGCATCTGCGCCTTCAGCGAGCTCCAGAAGATGTACGCCGACGGCGCGTCGAGGCTCGCCGGCGACCAGTGGGAGGAGGGCGACGTCTCGTGCTCGGCGATACGCAGGGTAGTCATACCCGACGCGTTCTACGCCGCCGACGGCCTGGTCGAGACCACCCTCACGGTCCTCAACCAGATGGGCGCCTACCAGGCGGTCATCGGCAGAGAGCTGGACAGGTACCTCCCGTTCCTCGCCACCACCGAGTTCCTCGCCCTAGCCGTCAAACACGGCATGGGGAGGGAGGAGGCACACGCCGCCATCAAGAGACACGCCGTAGCCGAGGCGCTCCGGATGAGGGAGAGCGGGGCCTCCGAGAACAGGCTCATCGAGCTGCTGGCGGAGGAGCCCGTCTTCAAGGCCGTGGGCGTCACGCCCAAGGAGCTTCGCGGGGTCCTGAGGGACAAGAGCCACTTCGTCGGGAACGGTTACAGGCAGATCCTGGCGGTCAAGGAGAAGGCCGCGCCGCTCCTCAAGAAGTATGGCAAAGAAGCCGCGTACGAGCCGGGCGCCATCCTCTAAGACACAGCGCACATGCCCAGGTTAGCCTCCAAGGTTCCCCGGATAACACATGCTCTTAGAAGGCTCCATGGATAGTAACCCACGATCTTTAAGTCGATTGAGCCATGGCGCTGGAAAACGTTTGCAGGGTTAGGTCTTCGCTACTCGGAGCCGCGTAGATACAGTATGAGGCTCGCGGCTATCCCCAGTATGACTGTGATCCCCACGAACATGGGGGCCTTTCTGTGGATGAAGTCAGGCAGCGCGTTCAGGGACTGCCGTAGGTACTCGTTGAGGTACGGCACCGCGACGTATATGACGGCCGTCGTCGCTGCGGTGGCCGAGACGATGAGGGTTAGGTAACCCATCTGGCCCCGGCTGACCTGGTTGATGTCCTCCTCCAGCGCGCCTCTGCTGAGGAGCTCCACGCGGTCCTCCCTGAACCTATAGGTGTACCTCAGCATGAGGTAGGTCACCTGGAGCAGCAGACCGACGCTGAAGACCCAGAGGTCCGTGACCCTGGGGCTGGGCATCAGATCCAGTATGAGGCCGACCCAGTTGAAGGTGCTGAAGTCCAGGACGGCGGGGAAGAACATGAGCATGTTTAGGCTGAAGAGCCTGCCGAACGACTCGATGTCGCCCTTCCTCCAGAGCATGAAGCAGAGGGCGAGCGCCAGCACCATGACGGCGAGGTTGAAGTAAGGCATGTACGGCTCCAGGAGCGGCCCCATGAAGCTGTCTGTGATCATGTTGATTAGCTTGTCGTAGAGGGTGGTCTGGACCATGGTGACGGCCGCCATGTAGCATGCCGCTAGGGCGACTCCCAGCTCCACGGACCTGATGACGTTCTCCCTCATCTCCCCACCCTCTGGCGCTGCAGCGCCTGCGCGAAGCTCTCACCCACCGGGTCCCAGTTGACGACTATGCAGCCCATGCCCCTGAGGGCGTCGTAGTAGGGCTGGTTGTGGTACGTGAGGAACCCGGCGGCTATCTTCTCCTCCTCTGACTGGGCGGCGATGCTGTAGCCCTGCACGTTGAAGATGATTATGGCGGGCTTGGTGCTGGCCCGGCCCACGTACCTGTGGAGCTCCCTGACGCCGTCTACGATGCCCTTGATCTTCTCGGGCTCCACCATGGTGACGATGACGAAGAGGGGTTGGGTGCCCACGATGTAGCGGCGGCAGCTGTGCACAGCCTCCTTGAGGCTCTCGCTGCTGTACCTGATGTCTACGTGGAGGAGCTCCCTCGTGATCTTGTACTGCTGACGCTTCCCCACGTCTGGGAACAGCACCCTGCTTCTGGTCTTCTGCCTGACGGTGGGCTCCCGGGTCCTCTCCTCCTCAGAGATGTCCTCTATCTGGTCTATGCCCTCCATGATGCTCTCGTCTATCTCGGGCGCCTCCTTCCTGACGAAGGTGCCCTCCCACTGGTAGGCGTCGTGGTCGTAGACGCAGAAGCCGACGCGGCAGTCCCTGTCGATGTAGAAGTTGGTGAACCCCATGACCGCCCTTATCGCGTACTCCAGGGTGTTGTTGACCGCGGTCCCCAGCGCCATGTGGGCGGCGCTGTCGAGGAATATCCACACCTGCTTCTTGCCCTCCTTCTCGTACTCGTTGACGAGGAAGCTCCCGGGCCTTATGCTCATGAGCTTCGCCGAGGCCTTCCAGTTGATTGAGCGGTAGTGGTCTCCAGCCACGTAGTCCCTTATCTCCCTGAAGTCGGTGGTAGGGATGCCGAACCTGAACCTGGCGTCCATGGGCATGGGTATCCTGCTTATGCTCTTG
>CAZQOX010000207.1:0-3000 GCA_964594895.1 uncultured Candidatus Bathyarchaeia archaeon | reverse complement strand
GCCAAGGACAGGCACCCGGAGGCCCCCGTGGTCCTCTACGTGAACACCCTCGCCGAGGCCAAGGCGGAGGCGACGGTGATCTGCACCTCGTCGAACGCCGACAGGATCGTGGCGGGTCTGGGCGCCGACGAGGTCATCTTCGGCCCAGACAGGAACCTGGCCTACTATGTAGAGAGACGGGTGCCCGACGTGGAACTTTTGGTTGTCCCCGAGGACGGCTACTGTAACGTACACAGGTTCATAGGCGGCGGCGACGAGGCCATGGAGCTGAAGAGACGGCACCCCGGCGCCGAGGTGTGGGCCCACCCAGAGTGCGAGCCCGAGTTCCAGGACAGGGCCGACTACGTGCTTTCCACCGGCGGGATGACGAGGCGGGCCATGGAGTCAGACGCCGCGGTCTTCATCGTGGGGACCGAGCAGGGCCTCATCGACAGGCTCCGCCGCGAGCACCCCCACAAGACCTTCCTGCCCGCGAAGAGGTACGCTGAGTGCGCCGCCATGAAGCGCATCGGCCTCGACAACCTCTACGAGGCTCTGCTCAAGGAGCAGCACGTGGTGACGGTGCCCGAGGACACGGCGGACAAGGCACGGAGAGCCGTCGAGCGCATGCTTCAGATGAGCTAACAGATAACCTTTTCATGATCCCATTTGCTTGGTTTTCCTCGGTGAAGCCATGTCAGTGATAGAGTTCGAGGGGAAGAAGCCCAGAATACATTCCTCCGTGTTCCTGGCCCCCGGGTCGTGGGTCATCGGCGACGTCACCCTGGACGAGGACGTCAACGTCTGGACCAACACAGTCATCAGGGGCGACGACGACACCGTCAGGATAGGCGCTCGCACCACGGTGCTGGAGGGCTGCCTCATCGAGGCCCCCACCGGGAACCCCGTCGAGATCGGGTCCGACGTCATCGTCAGCCACGGCGCCACGGTGCACGGCGCCAAGATAATGAAGGGCTCAATAATAGGCATCGGCGCCATCATCTTAGACAACGCTGTAATCGGTGAGCGCTCCATCGTCGGCTCCGGTGCGTTGGTTTCACCTCGGACCGAGATTCCGGCAAACCACCTTGCTCTAGGTGTCCCGGCGAAGCCAGTCAGGGAGTGCAGGGACGCCGAGCACGAGTACATGCGTAAGGAGCATGAGAGGACCCTCAGCAAGGCCAAGGTCTACAAGACGATATACCAGGAGACCTAGCCCTAATCCGATCCAAAAAAACGCTCCACGTGCTACCCTTCAATCCCAATCTCCAATGAGACCGTCTGACCCAATGTTTTGAAGAAAAGTACACAGTTCTCAACTCCCACTTTATCGATCTGATACAACTCATACGAACTGTTAGCCGGTACAATCAGTTCGGACCCCACTAGTTCCCAGTCTATTCTCCCACCGGGGTACTTTCCCTCAGGCTCAAACCAGAACTCCGCCTTATCAGGGTGCGCCACCTTTACGTCATACGGGTACTCGTTTACAAAGAGAGTCTCAATGGACTCGATGAGGCCCATCTGGTAATTGCTGTAAACAGGTCTTAACTCAATGTAGAATTTCTCTGAGCCCAACGTTTCCCACTTGGCTCCCGTGACATTAACCGTCTTCTTCATACCCATGCATTCAACTATGAATGGACCGGGGTAATCTAGTTTGAAGACTTGGTGGTCTATAGCATACTTTCCGTTAGCAAGTATCTTTATGTATGAACCTTGAGGGTATGGAACCGAAACTGCATATGTGCTGAACACTGGATCGTACCTGCTGCTCACGTTCATGTTATAGTTCGCGATGGGAAGAATCCAGACATCTTCAGCAGTCGGGTTTATTATGTACACGATGATGTCTATGGATTCCCCCAGCTCGTATTCCTCTTTATCGGTCTCAATAATCAACTGGACGGTCCTAAAATCCACAAGGTTTTCGGGCTCTGTCTCAATCTCCGGTTGAATACTCCTCAGCTTCATGATCACCAACCCTGATGAGATGATCAATACAAAGATGATCAAGCCAAAATACTGGGTATTTTTGTCATGTTTGTATGAACCGGACACGGTGATATCCAATGAATGAAACCAGTTGAAGATATAAACCTACAGATTAGAACAAATGTTTAGAATAATTTACTGCACGCGCATCGCGTTCGAGAATCATCTTTGAACAAGATTTGTGAAACGCGCGTATTTGCTATGAGGAGTGTTCTCAAAATCCATATCCCCGATTTATACAATTATCTACCATATCTACAAGAAGATATACGAAGGGTAGCGTCTACCCCCTCTTGTTGTGCCGGAACGTGAACGCCGAGGGGCAGATGTCGTTCAGCACGCAGCCCTCGCAGTCCGGCTTCTTGGCGTCGCACACCCTTCTACCGTGCTCTATGAGCAGGTAGTTGGCGGCGAACCACTTGTCTCGGGGGATGAGTGTCATGAGGTCCCGCTCAACCTTGTCACGGTTCTTCTCCTCCGTGAGCCCCAGCAGCCTGCTGAGCCTGAGGACGTGGGTGTCAACGGCGATGCCCACCGTCTTGTTGAACGCCCCGGAGAGGACGATGTTCGCCGTCTTCCTGGCCACGCCCTTGAGCCTGGTGAGCTCCTCCATGGTGTCCGGCACCACGCCGCCGTACTCCTCGACGATGGTCTTGGTGGCTGACTGGACGGCCTCGGCCTTCCTGTTGAAGAACCCGCTGGACCTGATGTCCTCTACGATCTCCTCCCTCGGCGCGCAGGCGTAGTCCGCTGCTGTCCTGTACTTCTCGAAGAGGCTGGCAGTGACCTTGTTGATCTGCTCGTCTGTGCTCTGGGCGCTAAGTATGGTGGCCACGAGAAGGTCCAGCGGCGTCGACCAGTTGAGCACCGTGCCGCTCACATCGGGGTACGCCTCCTCCAGCCGCCTTATGATCTCCTCCGCGCATTCACTCTGTTCCATGACAAGGAGTCGTGCGTAGCTCCATAAAAATCTTGGAAGCCTTTAATTTCCGCCCATCTCATGCGTTGCTTGAGCGCCTTGTTCTG
>CAZQOX010000206.1:0-3006 GCA_964594895.1 uncultured Candidatus Bathyarchaeia archaeon | reverse complement strand
GAGCACGGGCCCCGGTATGGGCTCACCGAACATCACGGTGTCGCTCTTGACGACTCCGCCACACTCTGGGCAAGAGGGCGGCGTCTCCTCCACCCTGAAATCCTCGTTCCTCCACCTCGTGTGACAGTCTATGCAGCGGAGGTACCTGCTGTTGCCGTGAATCTCCAAGACGTTTCGGCTCCCAGCGGCAAGGTGGAGGTTGTCGATGTTCTGGGTTATGAGCGTCCTCAGGACGCCCATCCTCTCCAGCTCCGCCAAGGCGACGTGGCCCGGGTTGGGCTCGGCCCCCATGATGCTTATGCCGAACTCGCCGGCGTCCCTCATGCGGCGCTCCCAGTAGGTGGCGGGGTCCCTGAGGAACCTCTGGTACCCGTCCATGGGGGGCTCTCCCTTCTCGGTCCAGAGTCCGCCGGGGCCCCTGAACGGCCTGATGCCGCTCTCCACGCTTATCCCGGCGCCTGTGAGGCAGGTCACGTAGCCGGAGTCCACGATCGTCGCCGCGGCGTCCCTGATCGCCTGAAGAACGTCCTCTCCTAGAGCCATGGGTAGAAATGGTAGGGGAAGGTGAAAAGACTTAGGCTCGTTCCCTGAGCGCCTTGGCCAGCGCCGGCAGCACCTCGTAGATGTCACCGACGAGGCTGTAGTCGCTGATGCCGTGGATGCCCGCGCCCTCGTCGCTGTTGATGCTGACGATGATCTGGCTGTCCCTGATGCCGGCGACGTGCTGGATGGTGCCGCTGACGCCGCACGCCACGTAGAGTCGGGGCTTCACCTTCTTGCCGCTGATGCCCACCCACTGGTCCATCCAGCCCAGGTCCGCGCTTATCGGCCTCGTACACCCCATCTGGGCGCCCAGCACCTCGGCCAGCTCCTCAAGCAGCCTCAGATCCTCCTTGGCCTTGAAACCGCGGCCCGCCGAGACTATGATCGACGCACTCTCTAGATCAGCGGTGCTCTTTGGCTTCTCTCGGCGCTCCAACACCTTGACCCGAGGCTCCGGGAGATCCACCTCCAGCTCCACCAGATCTCCGCTCCTCTCCGCGGGCTCCAGCTTCTCGAAGCATCTCGGGGGGAAGCTCATCACCGTGGGGGTGCTCGTGCTCGTCTCCCTGGCCACTGTGGAGCCGCCGTAGGTCAGCCGCTCCACGACTATCCTGCCGTCCTCCAGCTCCACGCCGCTGCACTCGTTCATGCATCCGACGCCGAGGGACGAAGCCACCCGCGGCGCAAGCTCCTTGCCCCTCCTCGTGGCACCCATGAACACCGTGGACGGGTTTGCCGCCTTCACGGCCTCAACCACGGCGGCGCCGTAGGGCTCAACGTTGAACACGCCTAGGCCATTCACCGTGTAGACCTTGTCCGCGCCTTGCCTGACGTACTCCATGGGATCTGGTTCCGTCGCCAGCGCGGCGACCTCCGAGCCCATCCTGTCCGCCAGCTCCCTGGCCTTCCCAAGCAGCTGGAAAGCCAGCTCCCTGTCCTCCGAGAACACCAGGAACGACACTAGATGACCCCCTCCCGCATGAGGGCGTCCACCAGCTTGGCGACGGCCTCCTCCACGGTCTCGGCCTCGATCCTGATCTGTTTGCGCTCCACCTTGGGGGCGGAGACGCTCGTTATCTTGACGTAGCTCAGGCTCTTCACCTCCGAGGCGTCGAGCCCTATGTCCCCGGCGCCCCACACCGTCTGCGGCTTCTTCTTCGCCTTCATGATGCTCATGAGGTTCGGGATGCGCGCCTCGTTGATCTCCCGTACCACGCATACGACGGCGGGCAGCTCCGCCTCGACGACCTCGTCCACGTCCTCCAGGTCCCTGATGGCCCTGACCTTGCCGTCGACCACGTCGAGCTCCTTCACGTAGGTTATCTGGGGGAGATCCAGGAGCTGGGCTAACCGCGGCCCGATCTGGCTTGACAGGCTGTCCAGCGTCATCTCGCCAGCGAGTATGAGATCGTAGTCTCCCACATGGGTGACGGCGGCCTCAAGCACCTTGCTGGTGGCGTTGGTGTCGACGCCCTTGAGCCCGGGCTCGTTGACTATGTAAGCCGCGTCGGCGCCCATGGCGAGCGCCTCCAAGAGAACCGTCTTGGTCTTGTCGTCCCCCAGGGAGAGGGCCACCACCTCGCCGCCCACCTTCTCCTTGAGCCTTATCGCGGCCTCCAGCGCCCTCTTGTCGACCTCGCTGATCCTGCGTTTAACGCCCGCGACGATGGGCGCCCGGGTCTGAGAGTCCAGCTTGATCTCAGTGAGGTCCGGGATGTCCTTCAGCAGCACTATCTGCCTCATACCGTTTCAAGGCGCAACTATCCTTGAAGAGCCATATAGTCTTTGCCTCGGAGAAACGCTTTAAACCCACGCCTAGATTAGCCAGTTGAAGCGATATGGAGGCGGATGAGGTTCAAAAGGTGGCCGTCCTCGGCGCCGGGGTCATGGGGCACGGCATAGCCCAGGTGGCCGCCGCTGCCGGCTACGACGTGGCGATCAGGGATATCGCTCAGGAGTTCCTCGACAAGGCCGAGGCCGGCGTCAAGAACAGCCTGAGCAGGTTCGTGAGCAGGGGCAGGATGAGCCAGGAGGACATGGACGCCGCCTTAGCCAGGATAAGGTTCACGCTTGACCTCGATGAGGCTGTGAGGGGCGCTCAGCTGGTCGTCGAGGCGATACCCGAGAGAATGGACATCAAGCACAAGGTCTGGGCCGAGGCCGCGGCGAAGGCGCCCAAGGACGCGATACTGGCGTCCAACACCAGCAGCCTGAGCATATCCGAGATAGCCGAGGCGGTTCAGAACCCGGGGCGGTTCATCGGCATGCACTTCTTCAACCCGCCCGCGGTCATGAAGCTCGTCGAGGTCAACCAGGGAGAGAAGACGTCGGAGGCTACTGTGAAGACAGTCCAGGAGCTGGCCCGGAGGATGGGCAAGACCCCGGTCTGGGTGAGGAAGGACTCGCCGGGGTTCATAGTCAACAGGGTGCTCGTCACCTACCTCAACGAGGCGGGGAAGCTCC
>CAZQOX010000205.1:0-3022 GCA_964594895.1 uncultured Candidatus Bathyarchaeia archaeon | reverse complement strand
GTACATCACAGAATGGTGAAGCCGCCGCCCTTCGACCTGTCGCTCCCATACATCACCGAGGGACTGGAGGGCGTAGGGGGCAGGATCAGGGCGCGCCCCGAGGACTTCGTGGTCGAGGAGGTTGCCCTCTACGAGCCCTCGGGCGTCGGTAGCCACCTCTACGTCAACATAACCAAGGTGAACCAGACCACCCGGGACGTGCAGCTCCAGCTGGCGGAGCTCTTCAGCCTAAGACCCGAGAACATAGGCACCGCGGGGCTCAAGGACAAGTACGCCGTGGCCACACAGACGTTTAGTGTTCTCTTCGAGAGGAACGACGTGCGGCCAGGCGACGCCGTGGAGCTCATCGAGGGCAGCCTGGACGTCAAGGTGAACTGGGCCAAGTTCCACGGCAACAAGTTCAGGGCGGGCCACCTCATAGGTAACAGGTTCAAGGTAACGATCACCGACATACGCATGCCCACGAGCCTAGCCGTCGAGAGCGCGAGGAGGATAACTGAAGTGATCCACCTGAAGGGGCTGCCCAACTACTACGGCGAGCAGAGAACCGGGAGAGGCGGCAAGAACGTGCAGGAGGGCTGGGAGATACTTCAGGGGCGGAAGACGTTCGCCGACAGGTGGCTCAGGAAGCTCCTGGTCTCAGCGTACCAGAGCCACCTGTGCAACAGGTACCTGGCCGAGAGGGTGAGGCGCGGCCTCTTCGGCAGGCTGCTGCTGGGCGACATAGCGAAGAAGCACGATACGGGCGGCATATTCTGGGTGAATGACCCTGGGGCCGAGCAGCCCCGGTACGATGCCCAGGAGATCAGCTTCACGGCCCCCATGTACGGGTACAAGATGTCCCAGCCGCTGGGCGAGGCAGCCGCCCTCGAAGCCGAGATACTTGAGGAGTCTGAGATGTCCTTGGAGACGTTTAGGCGCATGAGGGTCACCGGCACCCGTCGCCTTGGCAGGCTGACGCCCAGGATCGAGGTGGCTGAGACGCCCCGGGGGATCCAGCTCTCGTTCATGCTTCACAAGGGCGGTTTCGCCACAACCCTGCTCAGGGAGTTCATGAAGACAGAGTCGTAGGACTTAGACCGGAGGATGAGGAGCGGCCCCTCTTCATAAAGACACTCATACAGAAGATCGTGGCGGCGATACCTGCCACCAGTTGAGACGGCTCTAAAGCGATACGATGATTCTATCCGCCTTTTTACCCGTCATCTCAACGATGTCGATTCGGCCGACGTGCACCTTCGAGACGCTGCCCGGCTTCACCTGTCTCTCAATGATGTCCCCGGGGTCGTCGTCGAGCTGCCTTACCATGATCTCCAGCGCCCGCCTCTTCCCCTCGTAGTCCTCGACGAAGGATACGACGCCCTTGAACTGGGTGGTGTGGTACAGGTGGTCGCAGCTGCCCTGCTGGTACCCGCCGTCGATCAGCGCCTGCCCCCAGACGACGGGGTTGTCCCGGAGGATGTCCACCTTCTTTCCCTCTCTGGCGCAGTGGAAGTAGATGCGGTTGTTGGTCTCGTCGTAGCCGTGGCTCAGGGTCGCTATGTATGGGACGTTGTCTCTGCACAGTGCCAGCGTGACGTAGTCCGCCTCCTTCAGGGGCTTGACGAGCTCAGCGTGGTCCGTGACCTCCTTGTCCCTCCTCCTCATGTGGATGCCGGGCATGGGTCTACCCGCTCCCGGGCAGATATTAGGTTATCTGGACCCTCCAGCCCTCCCATGAACTTTATGTGTGAGAGGCGTAGCCGTGGTGCGGGGGCGGGGTCGGACACATATTTGCCTGCTAAACGGTTCTCAAACTTCAATTTGATTGCTTTCTGTGCCTCGCTTCCCGCTGAAGAACATATGCGGCCCGTCTTCGTGAACCCGATCCAGCATGGCCTGGACCTCAACGAGGGAGGTGACCCGCTGCGCCTCAAGCTTCAGCAAGTTAACGCGGCGGCACCCGGAGAAGTACTCGTGGAGCACCCGCCTCATCGCTATCACGCCCTTCTGCTCACCGTAGAAGCCGCATAGATGGCGCAGGTGCCCGAGGCACACCTCCTTCCTCTCCGCCAGCGACGGCGGGGCGTAGGGCTCCCCCGTGAACGTTGAAAGTATCTCCGTCACCAGCCAGGGGTTTCCGATGAGGCCGCGGCCTGGCATGACCGCCGCCGCCCCCGTCCGCTTCACCATCGCCAGCGCGTCCATCCCCGTGAAGATACCGCCATTAGCAACCACAGGGGCCTCGACACCCTCCACGACCATCCTCAGCCCCTCGTAGTCCACGGGCAGCCCGAACTTCTTCTCGCTGCTCCTCCCGTGCACCGTTATGGCCGAGACGCCCGCCTCCGCGAGCCCCCTAGACAACTGGACCGCGGTTCTGCTTCCGCTGGACGCGCCGAGGCGCATCTTGCACGTCACGGGTATGTTCACGGCCTCGGCGGCGGCTCTGGCGACCCCGATCGCCTTCTCCGTGGACCTCATGAGGGAGACGCCCGCGCCGCTGCGGGTGACCGTCCCCACGGTGCACCCCATGTTGATGTCCACGTAGTCGTAGCCGAGGGACTCGACGATGCGCGCCGCCTCGGCCATGGCCCCCGGGTCGTCCCCCACAAGCTGGACGCCGCTCAGGTGCGGCCCCTCGATCAGTTCAAGGCTCCGCATGACCTTCTGGTTTCTATGCATTATGGCGAGGGGGCTGACCATCTCCGTGCAGATGAAGGGCGGGGAGAATCCGGCCAGTACGCTGCGGTACGGGTGGTCCGTGTACCCTGCCAGGGGCGGCAGCATCAGCCTGGTTTCCAGCAGCCGCCGGATGAACCCGGAGCGCCTCTTTGAGCTCACTGAAGACCCCTTCACCATCCAGGCTTACCCCTTATCCGCTTTTCTGTTCCACAGCAACGCTTTTTCACTGTAGTACGCTCGCGGGAGGGATGACGCGCACCCCATGAAAACCCCGGATCGATGGTATCAGTGTGTTACGGGGCGAAGTGGCTAACTATTCTACGCGCACGTTTATCGGCCTGATATTTTATTGTGAGAG
>CAZQOX010000204.1:0-3034 GCA_964594895.1 uncultured Candidatus Bathyarchaeia archaeon | reverse complement strand
TCTCCCACGTGTAGTCGTCTATCTTGTCTATGGGGAACTGCATGGATTCTCACACACTTTGCGCCGGTAATCCTAATAAGCGTTTATTGGTGTCTAAACCAATGATAGGCTGTGCAGTGGAAGGCCCTTAAGACGGTGCCCCTGGCGGAGGTGCAGAGCCGCCTCAGGGACTACGAGGAGCGATACGGTAGCCTGAGCCTCCTGCACGAGGAGTTCACCAAGGGCAGGATGCCGCCGGGCATGTTCGACGACTACGTGGAGTGGACAAGCATGAACCACGCCGTCCGCGCCTACCAGGAGGGAGAGGACTTCGAGTACCTAGCCGACGTGGACCTGAACCTGTCCCCGGAGGACTACGCCAAGCTCACGCCCAAGAGGCTGATGCTGCTGGACCACCTCATAGAGGGCCACGCGTCCTCCATAAACGAGTTCGCCGCGGCGGTCGATAGAGACGTGAAGAACGTCTACAACGACCTCCGGACACTGGAGTCCATGGGGCTCATCAGCCTCGTCAGGATGGGGAGGAGCCTGGTCCCCGAGCTCTTGGTTTACGAGATCACCATCCTCCTCGGCTGAATAACGTTATATCGCCGGGACCGCCTTATCGTGTGATAAAAATGTCTGCTAACCCATGCGAGGCAGACCTGGTTCTGCTCAACGGCAAGGTTCTCACGGTGGACGACGAGTTCACCGTCGCCGAGGCGGTGGCCGTCAAGGACGGAAGAGTCATGGCAGTCGGCTCCACGGAGGAGATCGAGAGGCTGAAGGGACGCTCCACCGAGGTCATAGACCTCGAAGGGAAGACCGTGATGCCCGGGTTATACGACAGCCACATCCACGTCGTAGGCACAGGAACGGCTCTGCAGATGATAAACTGCAGGACCCCGCCCATGATGAGCATAGAGGACATGAGGAAGGCCGTCGCCGCGAAGGTGGCGGACGCGAAGCCCGACGAGTGGATACTGGGCAGAGGCTGGGACCAGGCCAAGCTGGCGGAGCACAGGAACCCGTCGAGGTGGGACCTGGACGAGGCGTCCCCCGACAACCCCGTGGTGCTCACCAGGACCTGCGGCCACCTCCTCGTGGCCAACGGCGCCGCGCTGGAGATCGGGGGGATAACCAAGGACACCCCCGACCCTCTCGGCGGGAAGATAGTGCGTAACCTGGAGGGCGAGCCCACGGGCATGCTGGAGGAGGGCCCCGCGATGAACCTCGTGAGGATGCACATCCCAGAGACAGGGATACCCGAGACAATGGACGCAATAAGGGCCGCGTTCAAGGCGTTCAACATGGCCGGCATCACCAGCGTCATAGACCCGGGGAACACCGAGGACGAGATGGTGGCCTACCAGCTCCTCAGGGAGGCTGGGGAGCTCACCGTACGGACCAACATGATGCTACGCGGCGTACAGCAGGGAGACACCATCGAGACCAGCGTGCGGCGCGTCGAGGGCTTCCCCATGATCACGGGGATGGGCGACGACCTCCTCAGGTTCCAAGGGCTGAAGCTGTTCATCGACGGCGGCATAGGCGGGAGGACGGCGCTGCTCAGGGAGCACTACGAGGGCGACCCGGACGACTACGGGCTTCTGACTCTCCCCGTTGAGCATCTCCAGATGCTCGTGGACGCCGCCAACAGGCGAGGCATGCTCGCCGGCATCCACTGCGCGGGGGGCAAGGCCATGGACATAGTGCTCGAGGCGTACAGGAGGACGGACAAGGTCAAGCCCATAAAGGGACGCCGGTTCTACCTCATCCACGCCTACCAGCCCACCGACGAGAACTTCGAGACCTGCCGAGAGCTGGGCGTCCAGGTGGCGAGCCAGCCCAGCTTCCTCTACTACCTTGGGGACAGCTACCACGAGAACGTGGGCGACGAGCGCAGCAAGTGGCTCAAGCCCCACAGGGCGTGGATAGACCACGGCGTATTGGTTGCCGCCGGCACAGATAGCCCTGTGACTCCTTACATGCCGTTCCCGAGTCTCTGGGCCGCCATGGCGAGGCGCACCGAGGTCAAGGGCACACAGATGGGCACCGAGCAGCGCGTCACCCGCGAGGAAGCCATACGGATGTACACCATAAACGGAGCCTACCTGACCTTCGAGGAGGACGCCAAGGGAAGCCTCGAGCCTGGGAAGCTCGCAGACATGGTCATCCTGGACAGGGCCATAATGACGTGCCCCGTGGACGACATACGGGACACAGGTGTGCTCCGCACGTTCCTCGGCGGGAAGACCGTCTACAAAGCCTAACATTAAATTTTTTTTGAGTGCCCCCACTACCTGTGGTCGTAGGGGTCGTCATGGGTCTTGATGGGGAAGATCTTGAGCCTGCCGTCCACGACGCCGTAGCCGCGAAGGCCGTCGTACTCTATCTCGTTGTCCTCCAGGATCTTCAGCGCCTCGTCCTCGATGCCGTGGGGCACGTAGACGAACAGCTTCTTGACTCTGCGGCCCACGCTGGCGCTGTCGCTGAGGAAACGCCAGAGCCTGGCTCGGGTATCGTTGACGTCCTCGGCCCGCTCCACCATGCCCAGCTCCTGGACGCCGCCGTCGCAGTTCAGTATGACGACGCTGGGGTAGATCACCTCGCCCCATGGGCTCAGCAGCCCGAACCTCTTCGTCTCGTCGTTGACTATGGTCTCGTAGCAGTTGGGCCAGCTGGTCTCCGGCTGGTCAACGAAGGGGAACCGGGTCGCCGCGATGATTCTGGTTACCCTGTGCCTCTGGACTTCCGGGTCCACCACTCTAGCTCAGCCCTATCTCGTCTGCGACGCCCTGCATGGCCTTGACGGCTATCTGTGTGAACTCGCTGAAAGGTAGCCCTATCTCCTCACACCTCAGGATGTTCTCCCTGCTCACCTGCCTGGCGAAGGATTTGTCCTTCATCCTACCCTTGACGCTCTTGGGCTTCATCCCAATCAGCTTGGTGGGCCGCACAAGCGCGTTCGCCACTATCAACCCCGAAATGGCGTCGGCAGATAGGAGCGAGACGTCGAACCTCGTCTCCGGTTCATGCCCAGTCAGCGGGTTGT
>CAZQOX010000203.1:0-3043 GCA_964594895.1 uncultured Candidatus Bathyarchaeia archaeon | reverse complement strand
AGTCCGTCACGAATAGGCTCTGGCCGCCGAGGAGGCTCGTCTTGAGGGTGCCAAATATGCTCTTCTCCCTCCTCCTGGTGCGGACGTCTATGCTGGGGGTCATGTATGTCAGGGCGCCCGCCTCGCCTGTGATCCTCTCGTCTGCGTCTAGCTCCACCTCCAGCAGGCTGTAGGCGGGCTGATACTTGATCTCGTATCTCATCTGGGTTTCACTCTCATTGAGTGCTTCATCGGATTTAAAGGATGTAATCTGTGAGCCACGCCGTCAGCCTTGGGCACGGGACAGATGGTAGGCGTCGTAGGCCGAGAACAACGCGAAGAGCAATCCTATTAGCATGACTTGGTCGTTGGGGAGGTAGAGGCTGGCGACGCCGCCGACGGCCAGCGTCGCGGCGAATATTGTCAGCCCCCGTCTCCACTTACCCAGGTACACGTGTCCGAGGCCGGTGATTAGCAGAGACAGCAGGACGGCGATCCAGGTCTTCTTGACGGGTCTCCTTCTCACCCCTTCGAGGGACGGCTGCGGCTCACCGCACGCGGGGCAGTACGCCTCGTCGTATGGTATCATGGTCCCGCAGTGGGGGCAGAACTTTGTGCGCTCCCCGGACATCTCCTCAGAGGATATCCGAGTCGTCTCTATTGATATAGTATATTACCTCGCGGACTATCCTGTAAAGGAAGTAGACGCTCGGAATTACGGCGACCAGGTAAGCAAACAGGTACACTGTGCCGACGGACTCGCTCATCTCGTTCACACCATCATACTTTTCAGCCGTTTTAAAACGTTATGATTCGGGGCCCCGGAGCGTGTTCAGCCGATTCACGCTCTACTCTACGGTGCACAGCGAACCCCCGGTGACCGGGAACAACGGGTCCCTGAGACTGGGTGGACGCGCATAGGCGACATGGGGCGTGTGTCAGTCGTCGTCCACGAGGTCTGTCCTGTACACGGCGTATACTGGGTAGTGGTCTGAGGCTTCCCAGGTCAGGTCCTGGCCGAGGCCGTAGACGGCGTCGAAGTAGAATGCTTCGCAGGAGCCCGTCACGTACTCGCCGAGGTAGGTGCCGTCGAGGAGCACGATCCGGTCGTAGGTCCAGTCCGTCCGGGTCATCGTGTCGATGTTGTTCTCGACTATCCAGTGGATGCCCTGGCCGATGAATGGGCTGGGCCCGTCTTCGTCGAAGTAGCCGCCGTCTGCGTTGAAGTCCCCCATGACGATGACGTCTCCCTCGCCGGGGTCTGAAGCGAGTACGCTGGCGACCACGGCCGTGAGGTTGCCGATCTCGTTGTCGGCGTCGTCGGGCTTCACGTGGACGCCGACGAGGGTGAAGTCGAAGCCACCCGATCTGAACGACGCCACGTAGGGCTCCCTCTCGAAGACGTCGCCGGTGTCGTCGTAGACGTACGCCGTGCCCTCCAGGTACTCCACCGTCTCGGTGTCCCAGTAGTAGGCGTAGGACTCCTTGCTCGTTGATCTGCCGAGCCTCTCGCTCTCTATGTAGGCGTAGCTCGCGCCTTCGCCGTTGATGAGGTCGAGGTACGCGGGGGCGGTCTCGCCGCTGCTGTCCCTTATCTCCTGGACCAGCATGACGTCGAACTCCCTGGCCACGTCCACGAGAACCTCCATGACCTCGGGTTTGCTCCGCTTCGACACGCCGAAGACCTGGATGTTGAAAGCCGCAACCTTGATGGGCTCTGATTCCGGGGGCGGCTCTGGTGCGCCGTCGGTCTCTTCGTCACCACCGTTCCCCGGGTTGAGGATGGGGTTCAGGATGCCCCGCTGATACGAGAGGAACGCGGCGACGAGGATGAAGGCGACGAGAATGACCCCTGAGCTGCTCTTCTTGGCCAACTACTTCTTCTCCATCTGGTCCAGCTCCAGCTTCCTGAAGATGCTGCGCAGCTGCCTCCTCATGCTGGTTCTGTCGGTGCTGAGCCCGACGCTGTCCGCGAAGTCCTGGGTGGTCCGGACGATCCTGGTCCGGCCGTGCTTCTCCCTCTTTATGAGGCCCATCCGCTCGAGCTGCTTGAGGTGCCTGTACGCCTGGCTGCCCCTGGCCTGCGCCACCTCCTTCTGCTCCACAGGCTGATAGTACGCGATGTAGGACAGGGTCCTCAGCGGCCCCGCCGTGAGGAGGGGCTTCATGCTGTACTTGCTCGCAGGCTTGGTGTAGTCCGACTTGAGCTGAAGAACCACCTTCTCCTGGGGAAGCCGTTTAATCTCAAGGGCCGTGGGATCGGCCTCGTAGGTCTCGCTCAGCTTGTCCACCAGCCTGGAGGCCTCCAGCTCGTCCTCCAGCTTGAGCATCGCCACTATGGTCGTCAGGCTCATGGGCCGCCCCGCGGCGTACAGCAGGGCCTCTAGCTCCGCCAGCTTAGTGTCTCGGGCTACCAGGGTCTCTCCCCCAGACATATGTTTTAGGCATGGTTCTTAAAAGCTTAGATACGCGGGCGCGGCGATGTCGTTGCGGTAGTGGAGCCTACCCTTCACCTCTCCGACGTCGGCGTATACCTTCTCCCGCGCCTCCGAGACCGTTCCACCTCTGCCCAGGAGGGCGACGGAGCGGCTTCCCGTTGTCTTAACGACGCCGCCGTCGTCGTAGACCGACGCGTAGTAGAGCTCGCTGTGCCTTATCTCACCCACCTCTATGGGCTGGTCTCTCAACGGGTTGACGGGGTACCCCATGGGAGTCAGGTAGACGCACACAGTCGCCTCCTCGGCGAACCGGGTCTCTGGGAGGTTTCCATCTACGATGCCGTAACCGACCTCCGTCAGGGGCGTCTCGAGCAGCGCCAGCACGTTTATCGCCTCGGGGTCCCCGAACCGGGCGTTGTACTCGAGCAGGTATACCCCCTCCCCCGTGTTCATGAAGCCGCCGTACAGCACACCCTGGTAGAGGCCCACGCCCCCGGCCAAGGTGTCCACCGTCCGCTCCATGATCTCGATCCCACGGTCCACCGCCTCCGGGGGCAGATCAGGCATCCCGTGGTCGGGGCAGCTGAAGCTTCCCATGCTCCCGGTGTTGGGCCCCTTGTCCCCGT
>CAZQOX010000202.1:0-3067 GCA_964594895.1 uncultured Candidatus Bathyarchaeia archaeon | reverse complement strand
TGGTCCTGAAGGGTACGTGGTTCTGGGTGACGGTGAACAGCCCCTTCTTGACGTATATCTCCGGCATGGCCTCCCCCGACTTTGCGATCACCGAGTACTCGATGGTCCCAACGTAGAAGGGGATCACGACGAGGGCCGGGAGCAGCCACAACATGTTAACAACCAGGGTCCACCACATCACCGGGCCCAGCCAGCTGTCGAACAGCGCCGCCAGGTCCGGGATCTCCCCCGGGTCGATGCCGTGGATCGCGGTCGCGCCGAAATAGAAGACAAGAACGGCGAGACACCACACGATGACCGCGACGTTTATGGACTTCACCCACAGCTTGTGGACGAAGGCCCGCGAGGGCCTGAACACCTTCCCACTTCGAATGTTCTCCATGGGGGGTCTGATAACCTTAACATCTACATCACCCATCATACTCACTCCCTGTTCCTCTGGTAGCGAGGCGACTCCTTGGCCGCCAACTTGTTGAATACAGCTATAGACTTCTCGGTCATGGGGAGCCCCCGCTCGTCTGGCCTGAGCTCAATAGCGTATTCACCGATTATCACGTCCAGCGCCTCCCGGCACTCGGCCTCCTTGGGGCACCTGGGGCAGGGCTCGCCGCCGTAAGACTCGTGCTTGTACCAGACTATTATCCCCATCTCCTCCGTGTACACGATGTATACCTGCGCGTTGGCCTGATAGTCGAACCCCATCAGCAGCCCCTTGTAGTCTAGGAGGCTCTCGACGTCGAGGCGGTGGCTGACGGCGTGGTTCTCGAGGGCGTCGCTGATCTTCCTGCGGGCCCTGTTCAGGACCCTCGAGACGTAGGCGGGGGTCCAGCCTTCCTCGCTCTCGTCGGCGATGATGCTCGTCGGTTTCCCCCTCTGGAACTCCAGCCAGACTCTGGCCTCATGCGCCGACAGTAAACCCATGTCACGTCCTCTCCCGACCGCCTCCGCGGCGGCCCCCGTTTTTACAGTGAAACATGGTAAAGACATGCCCGCAAAAAAGCTTCCTCGGAGATAGATGGCGTCCAGAAATGTGGAAAAGTAAGTTATCTCCCACATCTTTGATAATGGTCGCAGGCTCACCTGTTTCGCCTTCATTTAGCGTCACTGATTGCGATGTGGCTGCCGAGACCCGGGTTTTTGACCCAGAGGAGCCCGCGCCTTTCCCGGGGCGGCGTCCAGCGTCTACGGGGGAGGAGAAAGCCGTGGCAGGCATACCTCTATCACTCAGATCTGAGCGCCTCCACGGGGTGAAGCCTGGACGCCCGCCACGCCGGGTATAGCCCTGAAAGCGATGTTGTGACAACCGCGAAAACAACTACACCCAGACCAAGGTATATGGAGCTTGACACGGGCATGTCTATTGCCTTGCCTATGATGTTCCCGAGGGCGAAGCCTATGGCGGCCCCCAGGGTGCCTCCTATGAGGCCCGTGACCATTGCCTCTGACAGGAACATGAGCAGGACGTCGCTGCTCCTGCTGCCGATGGCCTTGAGTATGCCTATCTCCCTCGTGCGCTCCATGACGCTTATCGTCATGGTGTTGACGATGCCGACGCCCGCCACGACGAGGCTTATCGCGGCCACCCCGCCCAGCACGGCCTCGACTGCGCCCAGGATGGTGCCGATCATCTCCTGCATGGACTCCGCGGTCATTATAGTGACGTCGTCCCCCAGCCGCTCCTCAAGATCCATGACCACCTTAGGCAGGTCGTCCGGCTCGCTGACCCTGCAGACGACGTACTGAAAGTCGCCGCCCACCTCGAAGAGCTGCTGACACGTCCTGAGAGGAATGAAGACGCTCTGGTCTTCGTCGCTGCTCATGCCCCCTATGCCGCCGCTCTTCTCCATTATCCCTACGACACGGAAAGACATCTCCTTTTCCTCTCCCCCCACCAGCACCACGAGAGCGATCCTGTCCCCGACCTCGTACCCCGGGGTGGCCCTGTCCTTCGGTCTAGCGATGTCATGCCCCAAGAGAACCATGGCGGTGTCGCCCCTCCGAATGTACCTGCCCTCCTCGACGTCCCAACCCTTCACGATCTCGAAGTATGCTGCCTCGATGCCGTAGACGAAGGCGTAACGCGTCTCCCCCCGCTGGGTCAGGCTACACATCTTGCCACCGACAACAGGGGTCACGGTCTCTATGTTCGCCACCCTCTCGATTGTCTGGATGTCCCTCCAGTTGAAGCTCTGGCTGGCGATGATACCCGCGCCCATCTCCAGGCTCCCGGGCATGATCATTACAGTATTGGGCCCAAACACCTCCAGCTGTTCACCAATCAGGTCGTTCAGGCCCTGGGTGAGGCTGATGAGCCCCGTCACGGCCATGCAGCCTATGAGTATGCCTATCAGGTTCAGGGCGAACCGGAACTTCCGCTCACGGAGCCCCTGGCTTGAGAGTAAAAAGATGTCGGACAATTTCATTGAGATTCAACCTCCTATCCGAAGAGTCTGCTGAGCCACCCGAGTATTCCGCCTCTTTCCTGTTCAGTGTATGTCGCGGGGTTGGCGCCCTGCCCGACGGTGACTGTATACTCCAGGGTCTCCTCGTGGACCCTGTTCAGGTGGTCCCTGTACTGCACCATGAGGGTCATGTCGTGGATGCCTGGCTCGGCGGCGTCCGCCACACGGTAGTCTATGTCGAAGGGTATCGGGCTGTCGGGGTCCACGGCGCCTATGTACTCGGTGCTGCCCTGCACACGTTTGAACGTGTCGTCCTCCACCATCTGGACGCTGACGAACTGCACGCTGCCAGTCCCAACCAGCAGGAGGTCGGCCTCCATCTCCCGCTGCTCCCCCGGGTAGACGACCACAGTGGTCTCGTCGAGGAGCTCGAAGTCTATGAGGGCGTCAACCATGATGGTGACAGTCTCCGTCAGAGATCTCGCCACCCCCTTCGAGTCGGTGTAGCTCAGCGTGACCGTCACGGGGTACTGGTCGGCAGAGATGGAGCCGCCCGCGAGCATCCTATAGGAAACGGCGACTTTATGACCTGACTCCAGGTCGCCCAGTGCGGTGGCAGTCGGGCTGAGTGGCGAGATGCCTGAAGACGTGCTGAAGCTAAGGGT
>CAZQOX010000201.1:0-3108 GCA_964594895.1 uncultured Candidatus Bathyarchaeia archaeon | reverse complement strand
GACGTTCATGGCCGGCGTCTGCTACCTCGTCTACGCCTTCGCCCCCAACTGGCAGACGGTGATGCTGGGAGCCGCCCTATGCAGCCTCTGCATGATATACACCCCGAGCCACAACGCCATTGTCATGGACTCCCTGCCCGAGGACAAGAGGGGAACAGGGTACAGCCTCGTGAACCTCATAACGAGGGCCTCCACGACGCCCTCACCCCTCATCGCCGGGCTGCTGTTGTCGCGGCTGGGCCTCATGAGGACGGTAAGGCTGGGCTTCGTCGCGGTGTCGCTGGCGTTCGTCACAGCCTCCCTGCTGCGGACGAGGCTGAGGGAGACCATGATGGACGCGAAGCCCATAGACGTGGGGGAGGTAGCCCAGTCGTTCCGGGGCGCCAGGGTGTTCGTGGAGGGGATCAGCGTCTGGAGGCGGATGCCGGGGGCCGTGAAGGCGCTCCTCGCCATCGACCTCTTCCAGACGATACCGAACGTGATGTGGAACACTGTGCTGGTGTACTACATGGTCGACGAGCTGGGGATAACCCAGATACAGCTGTCGTACATAGTCACCCTCATAGGCGTCTTCCTCATCCTGTTCGCGATACCCGTCGGGCGAATGGTGGACAGGTACGGGAGGAGGAGGCCAATACTGCTGGCCATGGCGCTGATGGTGCTGGTGATCCCGACGGTCTACTTCGCCGACTTCAGGACCATAATCGTGATCACGCCGATCGTGGGCCTCATCAACATCATATTCATGACGGCGTTCAGCGCCCTCTACGCGGACATGATCCCCCCGGAGAACAGGGGCATGACCAGCGGCTCCAAGGACTTCTTCTTCCTGGTGTCCGTGTCCGTCGGCCAGATCGCGGGAGGCTGGATATACGACAACGTCAGCCACGTGCTGCCCACAACCATCTACTGGGCCAGCACCTTCATCGTACTCATACTTTCCTACCTATACATCAGGGACCCGGAGAGGCCCCAACCCGGGTCGCCCCAGATCGGATAAACGATAAAACCTGCGTACACCCAAGAAGGTGCATGACACCCGGAGCGCTCGAGCTCACCGTCAAGGAGCTCCACGGACGGATGACCGCGGGTGAAGCCACCTGCATGGGCGTCGTCGCCGAGTACCTCAGACGGATCGAGGCGTATGACCAGCCCACGGGCCTAAACTCCCTCGTGATACTCAACCCAGACGCCCTGAGGAAGGCCAGGGAGCTGGACGACGAGTACAGTAAAACCCGGCGGCTGCGGCCCCTCCACGGCGTCCCCGTCGTCGTCAAGGACAACTACGACACCAGCGACCTACAGACGGCGGCGGGGAGCCTCGCCATGAAGGGAAGCCTGCCCCCGGACGACGCCTACCAGGTACGTAGGCTGCGGGAGGCGGGGGCAGTGGTCCTGGGGAAAACTAACATGGCGGAGTGGGCGTTCAGCCCATACCAGACGGTGAGCAGCATAGCCGGCACCACCAGGAACCCCTACGACCTGAAGCGCGTCCCCGCGGGGAGCAGCGGAGGCACAGCGGCCGCCGTAGCCGCCAACTTGGGACTCGTGGGCCTCGGCACCGACACCGGTAACAGCATCCGGGGCCCCAGCAGCCACTGCTGCCTCGTCGGGATAAGGAGCACCATGGGCCTCACCAGCCGCGACGGCATCGTGCCCCTGTACCTCAGGAACGACGTCGGCGGCCCCATGTGCAGGACCGTCGAGGACGCCGCCCGGGTCCTCGACGTCATCGCTGGACACGATCTAGCGGACCCGATCACGAAGCTCAGCGTAGGGAAGACCCCGAAAAGCTACACAGACCACTTGGGTGTCGACGGGTTAGAAGATAAACGGATCGGCGTGTTCAGGTACTACACTGACCAGCCCACGACTGACCCGGAGGTCCTCAAGGTCTTCGAGAAGGCGATAGACGACCTGGACAGCGGCGGCGCCGAGGTAGTGGACCCCGTCGAGGTCCCCGGCTTCGACGGGCTAACCGAGGACATCTGGTGTAGAACCTTTCGCCGCGACTTGGAAAATTACCTGGCGACCTTGAGAGACCCGCCCTACAGGACGCTGAAGTCCATCGTTGACAGCGGCCTCTACAGTGACTACATCGCCGATAGGCTGAAGGAGATGCTCGAGGCGCCTGAGCCGAATTGCGGCGACCTCTATACCGAGCCTAGGAACATCATGCTGCGGGAGGCGGTGGTGGGCGCCATGGACGAGGCGAGGGTAGACGCCATGGTGTACCCCACGTGGAGCAACCCTCCGCGGTTCATCGGGGACATGGAGAGCCCCCACGGCGACAACAGCCAAAAGATACCTCCCCATACAGGACTGCCTGGGTTCACCGTCCCTATGGGGTTCACCTACGGGGGCCTCCCAGCTGGCCTCCAGATAGTGGGCCGGCTCTTCTTGAGCCCACGCTGTTCAGCGTCTCCTACGCCTACGAGCAGGCGACGAGGCACAGGAGACCTCCTGACAGGTTCTCTGGTCTGTGACCCACCTGTTTTTAACCTGAATCACCGATTCAGACACGGTGGAACCGGTGATCCAGTGGCTCAACCTAGGACTCATGGTATACTCCTCGATCCTCTTCCTTTACTTCTATGTGGTGAGCGTGGCCCCGGCGGGTCTCGCCAAGGTCGTGGGGGATGAGGCCTACGCCCGGTGTGCGAGGTACCGCCAAGCGGCGATGCTCTTCGAGTTCCTGGCGGCGGCGGGGTACGTCGTCTACTTCTATCACCCTCTTCCCGTGCCTCTGCCCCGGACGTTTCCCTGGGGATGGAACGTGTCCAAGGCGCTGGGGCTCCTCATAGGCGCCCCGAGCATGTACATCATGCTATGGGGCATGAGGGACGCTGGAGAGGAGTCTCTGACCCCGGCCAAAGGGCGGGCCATGTTCGGAGGCATATACGGGCGTGTGAGGCACCCTCAGGCCGTGGGGGAGGTGTTCCTAAGGTTCTCGATGGGCTTGCTGCTGAACTCCCCGTTCCTAGTGCTTTTCAGCCTCATCGACTTCCCGATGTACCTCATAATGTGCAAGGCCGAGGAGCAGGACCTTATACTCAGGTTCGGCGACGCCTACGTCGAGTACATGAAGACGACGGGGGCGTTCATCCC
>CAZQOX010000200.1:0-3138 GCA_964594895.1 uncultured Candidatus Bathyarchaeia archaeon | reverse complement strand
GCCACCCTGTACTGCATAAACTGCGGGAAGTCGCTGAACGAGTGAGCCGCTCCAAGAACGCTCTTGAACAGCCTTTATAGATGCGAGTGCCTCAGGTTTCCCTGAACCGAGATGCCGAGAAACAGAGTGAAGATCACTGTCCAGAAGTGCGTGGACCCCGCGATCATCTTCGACGGTAAGGTCCCCAACATGCCCGGGAAGGACGAGCCCTACGTGAAGTGCAGCTTCAAGGAGGGGCAGAGCTGGATCGTGGAGAAGAACATGCTGATGCCCGACGGCTTCTGTGGCTGGGCGTGGCGCGATCTCTACAAGGACCTGTCCGTCATGGTCATGGGCGGCGACTTCGACCCCTGGGTCGAGAAGGGCGTAATGTACACGGCATGCACCGACGGAATCAGGCCCGTCAGCTTCAAGCTGGTGAGGCTTGAAGACTAACCTCATTTTTTATTGAAGCCCCCCCTTCTGGATGAGCTCCTCGAAATACTTCTGGAAGGCCTTGGGTAGACCCCTGAAGCCCAACTGCGCAGTTACTCGCCTATTTCGATCCATGGTGTCTTCGCGGGTCAATGATAATGGTCGTTGATTATTGGTGGCAAGAAGCCTCAATTGATCATGTTCTGTTGACTGAACAACACTGACGAGGCTATATCATCAGGCAGATATAAGCGGATTAACCTGACCCGGCTCTCTCCCTGCACTCTTCCAGTATCTTCTCAAGGCTCTCGGATCTGCCGACGGCCAACGCCTTCTCGATGAACGGTATCGCCTCGCCGTGTTTGCCCTGGATGAACAGCACCAGCCCCTTCATCTGGTTGGCGAGAGGGTTGTCGGGGTCCAGCTTCAGGGCCTCCTCGAAGAAGTCCATCGCCTCGTCGAATTTCTGAAGGTTATAGTCCACCTGCCCCCTCAGCGTGTAGGTGACTGACGACTCGTTCAGCTCAAGAGACTTGTCTATGGCTTTCTTCGATCCCTCCAGGTCACCCTGCCTCATGAGGAAGGCCCCCTTAAGCTGCCAGTTTAGAAAGCTAGTGTCGTCGAGGGCGACGGCTACCTCTATGGATTTCAGAGCCTCCTCGTAGTCGCCCATGTTGGCGTGTGCCTGAGCGTTAAGACTCCAGAGACTAATTTTTTCGGGCTCCAAGTCGATGGCCTTTTCGAGCTGATCCGCCGCCTCCTTGAACCTGCGTTGCCTGAAGAGGGTGATGCCCTCTTCGACATAGTTAGGCTGCTTTTCATCGGAGCCCATGGATATGAAGACGCTGATTCAGGTTTAGGGTTTTCCCCACTTTCATCCAAGGGCAGCCCCGATACGTTCATTAATTTTATTATGCACGTGACTCCTGTGAAGGGTAGGATGGGAGTTCAGGAATTTTCGCCTTGTGGCATCGTCTGTGACGACTGCGGCTGGTTTAAAGGAAAGAAGCAGCCCCAGTGCCCCGGCTGTAAAGCTGTTGAAGGCAAGCCGTTCTGGGGTACATGCGAGACATACACCTGCGTCAAGGAGCACGACTTGGAGCACTGCGGAGTCTGCGGCGAGTTCCCATGTGACGACTTCATGTCAAGGTATGACCCGAGCGAGGGCCCGAAGAACGCTGTGCTCAGGGCGGGGCTGTTGGCGCACCGAGCGAAGCATGGCGACGAGAAAACGGTTGAGCTAGCCAGGAAAATTGGGCACGAGGAGTAGTCAACCTTGCCCCCCGTTTCTCATCAGCACCTCTGCCTCCCGTCTAAGCAGCAGCGGGTAGAGGACCGCGACTAGTAACGTCAACGCGCCGCCGATGAAGGCGGGCGTGTCGAGGCCCACTCTCTCCATCAATGCGCCTCCCAGGATCGGGGAGACGACGCCTCCGCCGTTCATCGATATCATCCTCAGGCTGTTGGCTGTGGACTTCTCGTCCTCGCTTATGCTCCTCATGAACATGCTGGTGATCAGAGGATCTGACATGAACCTTGTACCCATCCTGAGCACGTAGAACACGGCGAGCACGCCGAAGCTGGGCGAGAGAGGCATCAACAACAGGAACACGGCGGACAACGCGATCCCGAAGGTTATGCTCTTCATGCCGCCGAGCCGCTTCGCGAACGACGCGGCGGTGCCCTTCGAGAGAGCCATCGCCAGGTTGGACACGAAGAAGAGGGCGCCCAGCCCGGCGGAGGCTACCCCAAACTTCCGGTTCACGTAGTACGGGAAGAGGCTGAACATGATCCCGCCGGCGATGTTCCCCAGGAGCCCTATTCCGCATATCTTCAGAACCAGCCACCTGGACTTGAGGTTGAACCTGATCTCTCTGGACAGCCGCTCCTGAATGCCCAGGCTGGACATGTAGATGAAGAGGTACTGGATGACGAAGAGAGACCCCGCGGCAACCATGGTGTACCTGTACGCCGAGTTCAGGCTGACGCCGAGCGTGTCGACCATGAGCGGCGGAACGTACCCCGCGAGGCTGCCCAGGCTCATCGCCGAGATGTTGATCAGTCCATAGAGCCCGAACGCCTTGTCCATGTCGTCTTTCTCGAAGAACGACGAGTAGAGGGGGGTGAACACGGTGGCTGCGGCGTTACAGACGCCGATGAGCGCGAACGACAACGCGAACATCTCGATGCTTTCTGCCAAGAAAAACGTGATCATCGCCAAAGACACGGCGGTGAAGCCCACCAGTATCATCTTCCCCTTTCCTATGCGGTCACCCAGAATCCCGCACGGGATCATTAGTATGGTGGCGGTCAACGCGTTCATCATGAATATGGTGCCCAGACCCTGGCCGCCGAAGCCGAATGAGACAAGGTAGAGCTGCATGACCGCGTTGAATACCCCGTTGGAGACGCCGTTGACGACGGCGCCTGAAAGAAACATCTTCGCGTTCCTGTCGAGGCGTGAAGGCATCACGCCGCCGAGGAAGCCTGGCTTCGGCTCAAATGCCTGAGGCTGTTGAAAAGACTTTGGGACCTGGGCTGCCTTCACCGGGTGGCCCTCCTAGTTGTAAGGCACGAACTTTCCGTAGAACTTGAGCACCCGGCTCAGGGTCTCGTCGAGGGAGACGGCGTCGCCCTCCTCGACGTTGATCACGCCCTGGATCGACTCCAGTTTCCTGAGGTTTACCTCGCTTATCTTTTTATCAACCATTTTTCGTCGAGGCA
>CAZQOX010000199.1:0-3167 GCA_964594895.1 uncultured Candidatus Bathyarchaeia archaeon | reverse complement strand
GACTACTTCAAGAAGGCGGCCCAGGAGCTGGGCTTCGACACGGGCAACAGCCAGACCCCCATAATACCAATAATCGTGGGGGAGAGCCACAAGGCCAAGGCCCTATCCGACAGACTATACGAGGACGGGGTCTTCGTCGTCCCCATAGTGTATCCGATGGTAGCCAGGAACCTGGCCAGGATCAGGGTTCAGATGCACGCCAAGCTCACGAAGGATCAGCTGGACTCCGTCATCGAGAAGATGGAGACGATAGGCAGGGACCTAGACATCATCTAGGTTCTCTACCCCTCCCTCATATCGACCTTTTTATTGAAAGAAGGCGGTCAGAGGCTTGCCCTTCTTCTCCTTCAAAACATCTGAGCACGTCTGCGGAGACAGCTGCCTGTACTCGTACCCATAGCTCTTCAGCAGCCTCTCGGCGCCCTTGGCGAGCTCCGGGGCCACCAGTATAGCCCTCACCGGCCTGTCCTCGTCCATGTCTATGACGCCCATGTACTTCCGGAGCTGATTCACCGCGTCCTTGCCGGCCTTCACACGCTTTATCTCAACGACGGTGAGCCTGTTCTCCCTGTCGACGCCTACGATGTCTATGAAACCCGGGTCCACGGGCATCTCCTTCGTGACGGGTCTGAACCCCTCCTCCAGGAGCTCGGGCCGGTAGAGGATGGCTTCCTGCATGTCCTTCTCGGAGGCGTATAGGCTGAACTCCCCTGCGTCCACGAGGTCGAGAACCGCGACCAGCGCCACATCGGTGAAGGTGACCTCCATGGTCTCATGCTCCTTGCGTCTGTAGACCCGGATTACGAGGCCGTCCTCGTTCAACCTCGTCCTGAAGAGGGAGCCGGCCGGCTGCCAGTTAACGGGAGAGTAGTCTCTGGGTCTGTGGACGAGCGCCGAGCCGTCGGGTTTGAAGAGGACCACGCGTTCACCGGGCTCCAGCTTGCTGCTCGCCCTTCCCTCGTAGTCGACGCGGCACATCCCGGCGATTATGACGGTCCTGTGCCTGGATATGCCCGTCTTAACGGCTTTCCCCGCCTCTCTGAGCGGGGGGTTCTCCAGCACTATCTGTCTCTGGGGGTGCTCCAATGTTCTAGCCTACGCTCGTCACTATCGTCGTCCACGGCGCGTTCATCTTCTGGTCGTATACCTTCAGGTGATCGGTGGCGTAGCCCATGAGGAAAGTGTTGTGCCCGGGGTAGAGCCTATCCGGCTCGTATGAGATGAGAGTCTTTATCGACGTCTTCCAGTCGTCGAGGCTGAACCCGGGGCCGTTGATGAAGCCCAGCCTACCGTTGGCCCCGGCGGTGTCGCCGCAGAAGATGCTCTTGTGCTTGTCCTCCTCCATGAGTAGACTCATGCAGCCGGGCGTGTGGCCGGGCGTGTGTATCACCTCCAGCGCCACGTCGCCGACCTGGTATGTGTCTCCGTCTCTCAGCTCCGCGTCCACCTTGGAGGCCTGGAACTCCAGGCCACGCTCCAGGGCCGTATCGTATAGCATCAGTTCTCCGCGCTCCTCGATGCTCTCTCTGTCGGCCTCGTGTGCCACGATCCTGCAGCCCGTCATCCTCTTGATCTCGTGGTTTCCTCCTACGTGATCGAAGTGGCAGTGGGTATTGAACGCCGTTGTGATCGTCTCGGGGTCGAACCCCATGTTCTTGACGTTCCCTATGATGTCCTTCTCTCCGTTCCCTCCCCCGGTGTCCACGAGGGCTAGGTCGGTTCCCCCGTCTATGAGGTAGACGTTGCAGTCTCCCGGCGCCGAGTAGCCGAAGCCGGCTCCTCCTACGAGGTAGACCCGGTCAGTTATCTTCATACAACCAAACTAGGCTTAATCCGCCGAGGTTTTATAAGGTTCGCCTTTGCACACCTGTCCGCTCACCTATCGAGGATGAGTTAGACATCAGGCTCAGGTTCGATTCTTCAAAGAAAATGGTGAACTGAGTGATCTGTTTTCCTATTCCTGGAAAGATGCCTTGAACGCTGCCTCCATCTCAGGGTAGTATTTCTCGTTGAACTCTTCCAGCCGCTCTGGATGCGTGAGCTTCACGTGGAAACGTACTCCGCCGGGGCTGGCCGATTTACGGTCACAGTAGGGGCACTTATACTCGGTCGTCTGGGTGCTCAATGGGGCCACAACACCGGTGAGATATGGTTTCTGTTGCTATAATAGTCTTTACCGTAACCTATCCATAAACATCATTCTGTGCACCGAGCCGCCATGATATTTGAACTATATCTCGGCTACCCTAGGCTCATTTACCAGCAGAATGAAGAGTACTCCTAATACCAGCAATGCGGCGGATAAGATGTACCACGGATATGACGGGTCATACCTGTAGACGTAGCCGCTCAGGAACGTGCCCAGTGTCTGCATCGCCATCCCCAGTACGCCGCTCCCCCCGGCTCCTCTCATCAGCCAGATCCCGCCGCCTCCTATGGACGCGAGTACTCTGCCACGTTTCTCCCGGGGGATCATGTTGGCGAAGAGGCTCTGGAAGCTGGGGTTCATGAAGGCGTTGGTGAGCGAGGTGACGGCGGCGAGGAGGACTACGTGTTGATAGGTCTCGCACCTCAGGTAGAGATAGCACTGAGCCGAGCCCAGGACCATGCATAGACCCGCTATCGTCTTCTTGCTATACCTGTCTACTATGCTGCCGGCGGGTATGCCGAGGACGACGCTCACGACGCCGGAGACGAGCATGACGTTGCCCCACTGACGTACGCTGAGCCCGATTAACTCGGTGGCCCTCACCACCCAGAACGAGCTGGCTATTGACGCGAACAGCACGCTAGACGAAACCAGGAGCGACAACGTGTAAAGCCGCCTCGGGACATCCTTCAAGATGTTGAACACGCTGCGGTAGGCCTCCAACAAGAATCTAGGAAGCGTTGAGAGGCTGAGGCCGAGCCTCTTTGGGTTCTCCACCGTCTCCTTCAGGTACCTCAATCTAAACAACGCGATGGCGGAGGCTATCCAGAACCCCATGAAGTACAGCCCATGCATCGCCTGGCTGATGCCGAGGTTATCTATCAGCCAGCCCCCGATGACGGGCGCGGCTATGCCGAAGGCGCTGGGTATGGCGACTGTCGCGGCGAAGCCTATCCCCCTCTGGTCCGGCGGGATGCTGTCGGCGATCAACGCCTGACGGGCCGGGAAGTAGAAGGTC
>CAZQOX010000198.1:0-3177 GCA_964594895.1 uncultured Candidatus Bathyarchaeia archaeon | reverse complement strand
GGAGCCAAGCGCATAGCCAAGAAAAACGCTGTGTTCAAATTCAAGCTCAACGGTATATCCGTGAAAGTCGAGGGCTGGGCCCTCGCAGGTAGGCCAGAGGACAGGGTAAAGAAGAAAATTAGTCGAAGATGGTAGGGCGAGACAAAGATTGATGACGCTTAAGAAACCGGAGCTGGAGTGCGACGAGGTAGACTGCCCGTTCCACGGCACCCTGGCAGTCAGGGGAAGGACCCTGGAGGGCACCGTGGTGAGCACGCGGATGCAGAAATCCGTCGTGGTCCAGATGTCGTACACAAGGTACGACAAGAAATACGAGCGGTACGCGCGGATGCGTAGCAGAGTAACCGCCCACAGTACGCCCTGCATCCCCGTAAAGGTAGGCGACACTGTAAGGATAGCGGAGTGCCGACCACTCAGCAAGACCAAGAACTTCGTGGTCGTCGAGGTATTGAAGGAGGCCTAGCCGGGTGTCGAAGAGGATAAAGCGTAGGATTCTACCGAGGCGAAGGACCTCAGGCGGCCTCACCATAGGTAGCATGATCAACTGCGCCGACAACACCGGCGCTAGGCGCCTCAAGATCATCCAGATGGTGGGCTACAAGGGCAGGAAAAGGAGGCTGCCCACCGTCGGGGTCGGCGACCTTGTAATCGTCTCGTGCCGCGAGGGTACCCCCGAGATGAGGAGGCAGCTGTTCAACGCGGTGGTCGTCAGACAGAAGCGACTATACCAGAGAGTCGACGGCACCAGGGTCCAGTTCGAGGACAACGCGGCCGTGATACTGACACCGGAAGGCACGTTGAGGGGCTCCGACGTCAAGGGCCCCGTGGCCAGGGAGGCCGTGGACCGTTGGGCGCGGCTCGGTAACATAGCGAGGATGGTGGTCTAGGTGAAGAAGGGAGCGAGGAAACCGTCGACTGTAAGGCGCAACATGTACAATGCGCCAAACCACAAGAAGAGGAAGTATCTATCCGCCCCGCTGTCACCGAGCCTCAGAGCCGAGTATGGCATAAGGTCGATGCCCGTAATCGTAGACGACACGGTCAACATCACCAAGGGTGACAGGAAGCTCGCCGAGGGGAAAGTCCTTAGAGTAGATACCAAGGATCGAAAGATCTACATCGAGGGTGTCACCCGGACACGGCAGGATGGATCACAGGTTCAGATACCGACAAGGCCAGAGAACGTAATGATTACTAGGCTCCACCTCGACGACGAGTGGAGGAGGAACATACTGGAGCGCAAGAGCTTCAGCGCGGAGGAGGAGTAGACATGGGTAAGAAGGGACCCTCAAGGCACCTCAAGAGACCCCAGAGCCCATCCTTCTGGCCCGTAGACCGGAAGAGCAGGGCATGGTCTACTCGGACGAGCTCTGGCCCTCATTCGCTGCACACATCGATGCCCACAGTCGTCGTTCTGAGAGACGAGCTGAAATACGCGAAATCCGCGAAGGAGGCAAAGTTCATCATCAAACAAGGTAAACTGATCGTCGACGGCAAGACGAGGCTCGACGAGAGGTTCCCTGTCGGGCTGATGGACGTCGTCAGCATACCAGACTCGAAGGAGTTCTTCAGAGTCCTGCCGGACCACGGAGGAAAATTGAAGCTTCTGCCCATAACCGAGGACGACGCCAAGTACAAGCTCGTCAGGATTATCGGGAAGATGACTCAACCCGGAGGAAAGACCCAGCTGAATCTCCACGACGGCTACAACCTGGTGGTCTCTGCGGAGGAAGACAGCTACAAGGTCAACGACGTGCTGAAAATCAAGATCCCGGAGAAGGAGATAGCGGACCACATCGAGTTCAAGGAGATGCAGCAGAGCATCGTAACGGGCGGCAGGAGCCAGGGCGCCCAGGGAATGATCATAGGGTTAGGCCCCGAGCCTGGTTGGAAGAAGACATGCACCATCAGGACGGCCGAAGGAGAAGAAATCATGACCCTCGCCCGGTATGTGTTCGCGGTAGGCTCAAAGGAGCCCTTGATAGCGCTGCAGGCTGGTGGAGAATGATGTCGGAGAACCCCATGAAGCGGCTGATGATAGGCAAAGTCGTCGTGAACATATCCGTCGGCGCATCTGGGGAGCCCCTCGACAACGCGATGACCATCCTGCGACAGATCACGGGGCAGGAGCCGTGCCAGCGTGTCGCCAAGCAGACCATAAGGCAGTGGGGCATAAGACGGGGTGAGCCCATGGCGTGCCTCGTCACGTTGCGAGGCGAAAGAGCAGACGCTTTCCTGCAGAGAGCCTTCCAGGCCGTCAGAGACAGGGTGAACTCCCGCAGCTTCGACAAGAACGGAAACTTCGCCTTTGGGATCAAGGAGCACATCGACATCCCAGGCACCAGATACGACCCCAGCCTCGGGATAACCGGGATGGACGTCAACGTCACCGTGGAGCGGCCAGGCTACAGGGTTAGCAGAAGGAAGAGAGCCCAGTCCAAAGTGGGCAGCGCCCACAGAGTGGCCCCGGAGGAGTCTATGTCATTCATAGCGGAGAAGTACGGCGTCAAGGTAGGTCAAGATCAATGAGTAACCAGATTAAACCCAAGGAGAGGCACTACGGCAAGGGGAGCCGTGGCTGCGTCAGGTGCGGCTCACACGACGGCCTCATCAGACGCTACGGCATAAACCTGTGCCGCCAGTGCTTCCGCGAGGTAGCGGAGAAGATGGGTTTCAAGAAGTATAGGTGATAACATGGATCCTCTCGTAAACGCGTTAAACACCATCGTGTCCCACGAAGGGAGACGGAAGAACGAGTGCATCATCACGCCCGCCTCCGACCTAGTGGGGAGGGTGCTCCGTCTCATACAGGGCAAAGGCTACGTGGGTGAGATAGAGTTCATCGACGATGGTAGGCAAGGCAAGTTCAGAGTCCAGCTGTTCGGCAGGATAAACGAGTGCAAGGCAGTGACTCCACGATTCAAGACCAAGGTCTCCGAGATGGAGAAATGGGAGAAACGTTTCCTGCCAAGCAGAAACCTTGGAGTATTGATCCTAAGCACCCCTACGGGGGTCATGGATCACAACAAGGCGAAGGAGGAGAACGTGGGCGGTGTACTGCTAGCCTACGTGTACTAAAGGTGGATAGATGTGACTGTTCAAATCATGGAAAACTCTGTAACGGTACCCGAAGACGTAGACCTGACCCTAGATGGGCATAAGGTCGCAGTCACAGGC
>CAZQOX010000197.1:0-3200 GCA_964594895.1 uncultured Candidatus Bathyarchaeia archaeon | reverse complement strand
AGTCGTCAAGAGCGACACCGTGATGTTCGGTGAGCCCATACCGGGGCCCGTGCTCGACAGTTGCTTCGAGGAGGCATCCAGAAGCGACTGCATGATCGTGGCGGGCACCAGCGCCACGGTGACCCCCGCCGCCAGCCTACCCGTGATGGTGAAGAGGAACGGCGGCAGGCTCACAGAGTTCAACCTGAGGCGGAGCGAGATAAGCCACATCTGCGACGTGAACGTGTTCGCCCCATCGGGGGAGAGCCTGCCGATACTCGTGGACGAGATAAAGAAGCTAGTCTAACTTTTCCTAGGTCGAGTTAGAAGTTCAATGACATTTATTTTCTACATTAAAGTATTACTTTTCTAGCAAACTATAAACAATCATGTATTGGTTATTTGCATTGTTACTTTAGAATAAATGTTATATATTTTACCTAATGCGTTGTAAATGCGTGCGCGCAGGAAAGTGAAATTGTGAGCAAGCAAGGAGCATTCTCATCAAGTACAATAGTATTTCTGATAGTGGAGTTGGTGATTGGTGCTGGTGGAGGGTACTTCGCTTCATCAAGCAACTTACAACCAAAAATCGATGATCTTCAAGGCCAGGTCTCTTCCTTAAACTCAGAAGTATCTAATCTGTCCGCCGAAGTAACCACTCTGATGGAAGAAAATTCAGAACTAGAAATCGACCTTGAAACAGCTCAAGTTACAATTGAAGAAAAGGAGAATGATATATCTGATCTTCAAGCAACCGTTGCTGGTTATGAAGAGCAATTATCTACACTGGAAACTGAAAAAAAAGTTCTGGAATCAATGTCAATCCCCTCCACTGGATATGAGAAATTTTCTGCCTATGGATTCTCCTTAGAACATCCAAAACAATGGTACTTGTCAGCTGAAGGCTTACTAAATTCGGTTTCTGATGAACAATCTGGACTCGTTACATTGGCAAAACCAGATCAAACTGAGATTATTGTAGTTGTTTGGGCAGATGCCGTATATCCAAGAGATTTGGATTTTGCCCTGAACGATGCTTTTGAGTGGCTATCGACGGCCGCCACATCTTACTCGATTGGTGAGAAAATAACATCAACAATTAATGGACATGAGATAAAATACCAAGATTACACAGCCACACTTGAGGGGGAAACCGTTTATGGGGTTTACTCTTACTGGAATTGTGATATAAGGCAGACACTGTATGGTTTTAGCTACACTACTTATGATGGAGACGCAGTAACCCCCTTCCTACAATATTTGAATACTTTCATCTGCCATTCACCCTATAATCCAAAATGATTTTTTAATAAAATTTCACCTTTTTTTTAATGCGAGTCGCTACTTGTATAAATTTCGATTTAACTCGTGGCTTTTTCCCCCATCATCAAGATCACTTGACTTTTATCGTATGTTTTAATAAAAATTTGCTAGACGTTTTTGCACTTCTCGTTTCGCGTATTTTACTTAAGCTATCCTAGTTTTTTCCTTGTCCAGTCGGCCAGTTCCTTGCAGGAGGGGAACCAAACGTCCCCCTTAGCCTCCATCTCGCAGAGCAGCTTGTCCAGCATCTTGAGGCGGCTGATCCTGCCGATGCACTGGGGGTGGCACGTCAACCCGAAGTAGCGGCCCAGCTCGTGGATGCCCTCGAACTCGGGCTTCCACATGTCGTAGACCTGCCTAGTGGTCATCCTGTTTGTCTCGAAGTGGGGCCAGTCGTCCAGCAGCCACTCCACGGGCAGCTCGGCGAGCCCCGTGTCCCTGCCTCGCCACCTGAGCATGTAAGGCATGTCGTCGTCCATGAAGTTGCTGTCGTACCTGAACCCAAGCTCCTGGATGAGGTTCAGCGTCCTGTCGCTTATCAGCCAGTACGGCGCCCTGAAGCCCTCGGGCTTGACGCCGAGCCTCTCGAGGCTCACCATGCTCCTCTCGAAGACGCCGCGCTCGCCCTCCCAGCTCAGCTCGGCGAGCCGCTCGTGGAGGACGCCGTGGGCGCCCATCTCGTGGCCCCTGCTCACTATCTCCTCGCAGCTCTCGGTGAAGTTGTCCACCGTCCACCCGGGGGTGAAGAACGTGGACTTGATGCCGTGCCTGTCAAGCAGGTCCAGGATACGGGGGATCGCCGTGTTCGGCGCGAACCTTCCCCGGCTCTGAGCGACGATGTCCAGAGGCGCCCTACGCACCAAGGCGCTGTTGGAGTCGTAGTCGAAGCTGAGCTGAACACAGCAACTGTAGCCTTCCGGCCAGAAACCATTCTCAGACATGGTATAGAAGTGAGGCGTGGAATGTAAAAAACATGTGATCAGCCGCAGGAAAGCAGCCTTTTTTCGTTAGATCAGCTGAAAAACGTGTTTTTTATTCCCTAGAAAAGATGCACTTTTAAGTACACTGCTTAAAAATGAATTGAACACAATGAGTCGAGACAACATAGTATACATAGGCAGGAAGCCGGCCATGACCTACGTCATGGCTGTTCTGGCCACCTTCAACAACCAGGAGACCGTCGAGATCAAGGCGAGGGGCAGGAGCATCAGCACAGCCGTCGACGTCGCCGAGATAGCCCGTAACAGGTACATCGACAACCTGGCGAGGCCCAAGATCACCATCGAGACGGAGAAGATCATGGACGGTGATACCGCGAGGAACGTCTCATGCATGACCATAGAGCTGAGCAAGGAAGCAGCAGGAGCCAAGGACCCCTCTAAGAAGGCGGCAGCACCAAAAGCGGCGCCAAAGGCAGAGCCGAAGAAGCCTGTCTCCGAGATCAAGGGAGTCGGTAAGGCCACGGAGGAGAAGCTGCTGAGCGGAGGATACGACACTGTCGCCAAGGTAGCCAAGGCAGACGCGGCGGCGTTGGCTGAGAAGACGAGCCTCAGCGAGAAGCAGGCCGAGAAGGTCATCGAGGCAGCCAAGGAGCTCTAGACGGTTCAAGCGTAGAAACCCCTAAAACCTTCTGAGGCGTCATTCAACCGATAGGAGTTGAAGGTTCTACAGCTTCACTGCTCGGAGTTCAGCTACAAGGTCACGAAGGAGACGCCCGTCGCGGAGCATCCCGCCAGCCCCAAGGAGGGCGAGTACGAGAACGCGTTAGTCTGTTTCACGTGCTTCGAGAAGAGGGACGTGGACCGAGAAGCAGAGATCATCGAGGCCTACGTCGAGAACATCAAGACGGACACGGGGCGCATCGGCTGCAAGAACGTGGTGCTGTACCCCTACGC
>CAZQOX010000196.1:0-3216 GCA_964594895.1 uncultured Candidatus Bathyarchaeia archaeon | reverse complement strand
GTTCAACGCGAACTCGAAGGTGTGCTTGTACCGCGACTCCTCCAGGCTGAACTCCCTGGTGCACTGGTTGCACCTGTACGTGATGCTCACCTCGGGGAACGCCTGGTTGCAGCCGTCCAGACACTTGAAGGGCTTCGACGGGTCCGCCGAGGCTCCCACGTTCTTCACGAACACCTTGCCTCCGCACACTGGGCACACGGGCACCGTGGTCACGTCGTCCGACTCGCACCTCGGGCAAGCCACCTTGACGCCCACCGGCTTCTTGAGGAGTATCTTGTTGAGGGTGAGCAGCTGCATGACCTTGTCCAGGTTCTCCTGGGTCATGTCCAGAAACATGGTGTGGTCGGGCTCGTAGAAGTGCAGCGTCTTGGACGCCGGCGTCAGCGAGTCGTCGTCGGACTTTATGATGAGCTTCAGCAGCTGCCGGACCTCAGGCATCCTGACTATGCTGCGCCGCCTCACCTTGTAGACCTGCTCGTTTGTTAGCCTGCCCTCGTAGTCGTCCACGTACCCTATGATCTTCCCCGGCAGATCCCTGAAGCTCTCCTTGGACTTCATCACGAAGTCCACGGCCCCCAGCTTCATGGCGTCTATGGCTATCCTGGGGTCCTTCTGCTGGGTCACCATGACTATCGGCACCATGACGTCCAGCTCCTTGAGCCTCTCCAGTATCTCGATCCCGGAGACGTCCCCCAGGTTGTAGTCCAGCATCAACAGGTCGTAGTTCTTCTTCAGGAAGATGGCGTAGCACTCCTGCGCGGTCTCGACGTGGTCCACCCGTATCGGCAGCCCCGACCTCTCTATGAACCTCTGGAGTATCTTGTAGTGGTTCGGGTTGTCCTCCACGAACAGCACGCTGTATACCTTATCGCTCACGTGGGTGCACCTCCAGCCGGCTCAACGTCGGCTCCTCTGAGCACGACACCGATAAAAAGCATTGTTCGCCTCCGTTCAGTAACACGGATAACCGTTAGGCTTCTAGATCACTGAAACTCTAAAGCCTTGACTTCAGCCTCTACCCCGGCGGCTCCCTCCGCTGCCCTCCCCTTGGGCACCGTGAACCAGAACGTGGAGCCGAACCCCTCCTTGCTCTCCACACCGATCTCGCCGCCCATGCTCTCCGCGATCTTCCTGCATATGCTCAGCCCCGCCCCCGTCCCCGGGTAGTGCTTCTCGGTGGGCACACGGCTGAACACCCTGAAGAGGAGGCTCCTCTGGCTCTCCGGTATCCCTATGCCGTTGTCGGTCACCGTGAAGAGGTGGTGGTCCCCCGCGTCCCGGCAGCCCACCTCGACGCGGGGCGGCTTCGACTCGTTGAACTTCATCGCGTTTCCCACCAGGTTGCCCAGGAGCTGCTTCATCCAGATCCCCTGCGCCACCACGACGGGCATCTCCCCGACGGTGACGACGGCGCCGCTGGCGTCCACCTGGCCGCCCAGATCCTCGAGCACCTCCCCCATCAGCGTGCCAACGTCCACCTCGGCGTAGCCGGTGTCTTTCCTCCCCACGCGGCTCAGCGTGAGCAGGCCGTCGATGAGCCCCATCATGCGCTGGGACGCCGTCAACACACGGCTCAGGTAGTCCTGGCCGGCGTCGTCCAGACTGTCCCCGTAGTCCTCGAGCAGGAAGCTGCTGAAGCTCTCGATGGTCATCAACGGCGCCTTCAGGTCGTGGCTGACTATGTGGGTGAAGTCGTTCAGCTCCCTGTTGGTCTGCTCGAGCTCCCCCAGGCTCCTCTGGAGCGCCTTCTCCGCGTTCTTCCTCCACGTGATGTCGTTGACGGCGCTCACCACCCGCCACACCTCGCCGTCCTTCAATATGGGGCTCCAGCTGTGGCTCACCCACCTCTCCCCGTCTCCGCACCTCACACGGTACTCGGGGATTACTCCCCCCTCGCCACGGAGAGACTTGGCGTAGAAAAGCTCCAGCTTGTCCATGTCCTCGTCGTGGACCAGGTCACCCCACATGCGGCGCATGAGCTCCCCGGGCGCGCCGCCGAACACCCCTCGGCAGCTGGGGCTGATGTACGTGATGCTGCCCTCAGGCCTGGTGAGGACGATGACGTCCTGGACGTTCTCCACGATGCTCCTGAACTGCTCCTCGGAGGCCCTTATCTTCTCCGTCTGGACGACGCGGTGAAGCGACTGGGAGACCAGGGTCCCCAGGGTCCCGAGCAGGCTCTCTTCCTGCTCGCCGACGCCGCCGGGGCTGCCTATCACCACGGCTCCGTGGACGTCGCCGAGGTTCAGCGGGACCACGACCATCCCCCCATCCTCGCCGACCACATGCAGGGTCGAGTCGACGCCGACGCCCAGCTCGGGTAACTCGACGCGCCCGTTCGTGAAGACGGGGACCATCTTCCCGTCCCTATAGACCGTGAAGCAGCAGCAGCCGTGCCCGAAGACCCTCTCGACTATGAGTGACGTCGCCTCCGCGAGCTCACGGAGGCTGCTCGCCTCGCTCAGCAGCCCCAGGTTACCCCTGAGCTGCTCCAGCCTCTCCTGGTACCTCCGCTGCTCGCCGAGCCTCCTGTACGTCGCCGCCTGGGACCTTATCCGCTTCGCGAGCAGCTGGTAGTGGCTCGGGTCGGACTCCTTCCGCACGTAGTCGTCGACGCCCTGCTTGAACGCCGCCTCCGCGACCACCTCGCTGCCCCGGCCCGTGTATAGTATGAAGGGGACGGACGCCCTCTCCTTGACCCTCAGGCAGAGCTCCATGCCGTCCATCCCGGGCATGATGTAGTCCGAGACGACGCAGTCCACGGAGCCGTCGAGGGCGTCAAGAAGCTCGGCGGGGTCGCTGAACGACACCACGTCGAGCCCCGGGTCCGCCTCCTCCAGGAACGTCTTGGCGAACAAGAGCTGGGCGTCCTCGTCGTCGATGTGCAGTACCCGTATCCTCTGCTCCCGGCTGCCAGTCAAGATGGCTTGAACTCGGCTGAACCTCTTTTGAACATTATAGAGACCTGCTCCATCAAATCAGCGTTATCTGAATTAGGGTTATATTATCGTGCCTTAGAAATGCAAAACAGTACTAGGGGAACACCCCTGTTTCTATCTTTAGAAGTTGATGAGAGTTAAATAAAAAAAAATAGGACGATTCTTATGATTGGAGTTTCCTAGTCTATGAAGGTCTCGACCTTGCTCTCAGAGTAAGCCTTACCGCTGTTCTTCTTGACCAGTTCCTTGATCCTGTTCTTCAGCTTCCGACCATACT
>CAZQOX010000195.1:0-3217 GCA_964594895.1 uncultured Candidatus Bathyarchaeia archaeon | reverse complement strand
GAAGCATCCCCGGTTCTTGACGTTGTACTCCTCGGCCAGCCTCTCGCCGCTCACCATGCGCGCGTCCTCGTACACCCCGGAGGTGTAGTTCCTCGTGGGGAGGAACCCGGCGTCGTTGGCCATCATGAGGATCCTGGTGGTGCCCATGAGCATCCTGCCGGGGTACTGCTCGTGCATCCTGATCTCCTCCTCAAGCTCCAAGACCATCCTCTCGAACTCCTCGGGCTCCGCCACCTCCACCTGTCCGGTGCCCCTGACCGCCAACGCCTTCACGTTCTTCGAGGCCATCACGGTTCCCATCCCAGTCCTGGAGGCCGCCCTCACCTGGTTGGCGAAGAGTCCGCCGTACCTCACGCCTTTCTCCGCCGCAGGCCCGCATATCACCGTCTGGACCCGTCTGTCCCCGAGCTCGCTCTTGATGAAGCCGTCGGCCTCGAAGACTGTGCGTCCCTTTATCGCCGAGGCGTCCTTGAACTCTACTTGGTCGTCCTTGACGTAGACGTATACGGGTGAGCGGCTTCTCCCCTCCAGTATTATCTGGTCGTAGCCTGCGAACTTCATCTCGGGCGCGAAGTGGCCTCCCGCGTTGCTGTCCCCGAGTATCCCCGTGTGGGGGCTCTTGGCCGAGACGTTGAACCTGCTTGCGGTGGGGAACATGGTTCCCACGAGGGGCCCCGTGCCGAAGATGAGTTTGTTCCCGGGGCCCAGAGGGTCGACGCCGGCTCCCACCTCGTCGTAGAGCCTCTTGGCGTTGATCCCCCTCCCCCCTAGGTATCCCTTCATCTCGGCTTCGGTGATCCTCTCCGTCTCGTAGGCCTGGTCGGTGAGGTCCACCCTTAGGAGGTTCCCCGTGTAGCCATAGACTCTAGCCATGTATACTCCACTCCTCTTTCAGCCTGTCGAAGGCGTCCCAAGGCGTCTCGCTGAACTCAGGGGAGTCAGCGTAAATCAACGCCCCAGTTGGGCACCTAGCTACACACTGGGGGTCGCCGCCGCATAGATCACATATCAGGGCTTTCCAGTCGCGTAGCTTCACGGCTTCGTGGCGGCACTCCTCGACGCATGCGCCGCAGCCGATGCATGCCTGCCAGTCCACCCTGATTATGCCTCCTTCTCTGTTTATGGCCTGGGTTGGGCAGGCCTTCATGGGTGGGCAGTCGCTGCACTGGCGGCACGTCAGCGGGTAGTCTAGTCCGAGGCGGTCGTCCTTTATCACCGTCACCCTTGAGGATTCAGGGCTGAACCTCTTGGTGTGGTGGAAGCTGCAGACCATCTCGCATTGACGGCAGCCGGCGCATCTCTCAGCTTTTACTGTGATGCGCTTCAAGGTTTATCGCTCATAGAGGCTTATCTGGCGTATAAAAGATTGATTAACAAAACTTGTGTTGAGGCTCCAACACCGATCTTGGAACCACATGGTAATTATTTACCTAATATAGGTAAATAATCGGCACATTTATAAGTAAATCTTTACCAAGAAATGGTCAAGATGAGTCCGCGTGAAGGCGGAAACAGTCTACGAGGGAAAACAATGAGCCAAGAAACAGCCCAGGAAGCCTTCCATGGCGCAGACGGCGCCTCCGTGATACAGACCGTGGACCTGAGAAAGACCTACATGCAGGGAGGCAGGCCGCTGGAGGTGCTCAAGGGATTGAGCCTCAGGGTGGAGCCCGGCGAGTTCACGGCCATAATGGGCCCCAGCGGCAGCGGCAAGAGCACGCTCCTCAACATGATAGGGGCACTCGACAGACCCACGTCGGGCAAGGTCTACATAAACGGCGTGGATCTCTCGAAGCTAAACGACAGGCAAGTCGCCTCCCTGAGGAACAGGGAGATCGGGTTCATCTTCCAGTTCTTCAACCTCATCCCGAGGATAGACGCTAGAGGCAACGTGGAGCTGCCCATGGTGATAGACGGAGTGCCCCGCGGCAAACGGAGGGAACGCGCCCAGGAGCTGCTGGAGATGGTGGGGATCGGCGATAGGGCTGACCACAAGCCGAGCCAGCTCAGCGGAGGCGAGCAGCAGCGTGTCGCGATAGCCCGTTCGCTGGCTAACGACCCCCATCTTCTCCTCGCGGACGAGCTCACCGGGAACCTTGACTCCAAGACAGGTGGAGAGATCATGCATCTACTCAGAACGCTCAACAAGGAGGAGGGTAAGACCTTCATCCTCATCACACACGACCCCGCCGTGGGGCAGGACACAGACCGTATCATTCAGCTAAGAGACGGTTTGATTGTTGGCGACAAGAGGATGGGTGACATATGGTGAATCGAAGACGTTTAATCCCCTTGCTCGTGGTCATCGTGATTCTGGGTCAGCTGTTTCCCGTGTGGGCGGCTGACTCAGCGATAATCCAGGTCTCGACGGACGACATCTACCTGACCGCCGGCCAAGAGGACACGTTCAAGGTCATAATGAAGAACATCGGAGACTACAAGGTGTTCGACGTCGAGGCGTTCCTCACCTCGACAACCTCGGGGCTCTCGATTCTAAGCGGGAGCCAGATGGTGTTCAGCGAGATCGATAAAGGGAAATCGAAGTACTATGAGCCGGGTCTATACGTAGACCCCAGCCTATCTCTCGGCTCGTACACCCTCACCCTGACGCTGGTTTACCGCCGTTTCGGCGCCGCCCAGGACACGACCATCACGGTGCCTGTGGCGCTGATGGTCAGCGAGGGGTACGTCCCGAAGGTGAAGTACACGAGCGAGCAGAGCGACATCAGGCTCAAGTCGGGGACCGAGTCCCAGGTACGGTACAGCTTCGTCAACAACTGGGATCAGTCTCTTTATGGTCTAGAGTTCTCGTTCACCTCCACAAGCGGCTACATGTCGATACTGGAGGGTGTGAGCTACAGCGTGGATGCGCTGAACCCCAGCGAGTCGGTCACGCTGGCGCCCACCATATCCGTCCTGGAGGGGACGCCTCTGGGCGTATACACTATGACGGCCACCGCTACCTACCGGGACAGAGATGGAAACCGTTACCACCAGGTCTTCTCTCTACCCCTCAACCTGGACGAGGCCGCCATAGCGAGAAACACGGTTGTCACCGTGGCGAGCATGGAGGTTCTGCAGCAGTCAGTTCGCCCCGGCGACGCCTTCGACATGCAGATCCAGGTGGACTGCCGCGGCGCGAGTGCGTACGAGATGCTATCCACCCTTAGCTTCAGCACGTCTTCAGGCATCTCGCCACTCAGCCCGACTGCCACCG
>CAZQOX010000194.1:0-3220 GCA_964594895.1 uncultured Candidatus Bathyarchaeia archaeon | reverse complement strand
TCAACATCCACAGCATCACCGCCATCGCGGGCGAGGACGAGGACACCACCAGGATCACCATCACGACGCGGGGCGAAGCACATGAGATCACCAAGCTCGTAGAGCAGCTGGACAAGATGGTGGACGTCATCGTCGTGAAGCGCCTCGACCCCCTGAGGACCGTCCAGAGGGATCTGGCGCTGGTTAAGCTCCACACCGCGGACCCCATGGCCCAGGAGGAGGCTCTGGAGACCATCAACCACTACAAGGGGTTGATACTCGACGTCAAGCCGGACACCATAATAGCGCAGGTGACGGGCTCCGTGAACGAGGTGAGCGAGTTCATGCGGGACGTCAAGCACATAGGCATCATAGAGGCCGCCCGCACCGGCATCACCGCCATCGAGAAGGGGTGGGTCACCCTCGAGGAGACCCACAGCTTATAGCAGATCACATTTTATCAATAAAGCATGTGCCAGCTAGCTGCATACATCGGGGACAGACCCATCGCGCAGCTGCTCCTGGAATCCCTTAGGCTTCAGGAGGGCTACGCAGGGGGTCAAGCCACGGGCATGGCCACCATCAGCGACGGCGAGATAAGCCTCGTCAAGGGGCCGGGCCCCGTCGAACACGTCAAGGCCAACTCAGGCATCGCGTCGCTGAAAGGCACGACGGGGATCGCCCACAGCAGGTACAGCCTCAGCGTCTTCAAGGGCCCCGAGTATAACCTGGAAGGCAACGCCCATCCGTGGCTCACAGTGGACGGCGATGCGGCGCTGATGCACAACGGCGTCATAAACAACTACAAGCGTCACTGGGAGGCTCTCAAGAAGAACTACGAGTTCACGAGCTACAGCCCCGAGGTCGGCGACATAACCGACAGCGAGGTAGCGGTGCACATCCTCGACGTGAAGCTCAGGGATGGGAAGAATATGCTGGACGCCTTGAAGGAGACAGCCAACAGCCTCACCGGGATGGTGCTGCTCGCCGCCACCTCTGCCGAGGAACCTGAAACCGTTTACATCGCCAACTGGATGCAGGCGTGCACCCTCGGCAAGGGTGACGGCGAAGCCGTCTTCAGCTCAAGCAGATTGGGGCTAACCCACGTGTGGGACGAGTTCGACGTGTTCACAGCCCCCAGGAACAGCCTCATCAAGCTGACCCGCGACCGAATAGAGATAAGCAAGCTTGACCCCAAACGAACCGCGTTGGACCCCAAGCTGGACGAGGGCGTCCTTCTGGGGGAGTCGCTGAGAGTCCTCAGAGAAAGGGGTGAGATGGACACCATAAGCCTCCTCCTCTCGTTGGCCAAGGACGGTTTCGAGAAGGTCTTCGGACTCGAGAAGGGGGAGTGGACGAGGTTCTACAGGATGGGGTGGGGAGACCAGAACCAGGTCATGGAGCCCCTCGCCGAGATGGCGGAGAAAGGGTTGATTAGAAAGATCGTCCGCCCACGCGTCGAGGGCGGCGTAACGGTGCCCCGTGTCCTCTGGTCTGCGCCCTAACCCTTCAAGCGTCTAAACCACAGGAAAAAAGGTGTTAGCACGGAATCCGGGTGCCCTATTTGAGCACCTTCTTGAAGACCCTGAGGTCGTTGGCGCCCAGTATCTTCCCGATGTCTTCGTCGGAGTAGCCTCGTGACACCATGCCCTCTGTCAGGGTTGGGAACCTGGTCACGTCGTCGAGGCCGGGGAACCCGCAGCCTCCGTCGAGGTCTGACCCTATGCCCACGTGGCTCGTGCCCACGAGCTCGACGGCGTGGTCCAGGTGGTCCAGCCAGTCCTCGACGGTGACCTTCTTGAGTGCCTCGGGGTCGCCGAAGCCTACGCCGTCCCTGATGAAGCCCGCGCAGAAGCTGAGGTTCATGACGCCGCCTTTCTCCGAGAGCGCCTTGATCTGGTCGTCGGTGAGGTTCCTGTGGTGGCTGCAGAGGGCCTTGCAGTTGCTGTGGGTGGCGACGACGGGGTCCTCGCTGAGCTCTATGACGTCCCAGAACCCTGTCTCGTTGAGGTGGCTTATGTCAACGAGCATCCCGAGCCTGTTCATCTCCTGGACTACCTCCTCGCCGAACTCGGTGAGGTGGCTGCCGGAGTCCGCCCCCGAGCCGTCCCCAAGCTCGTTCCGGGGGAAGTGCGTCAGGGTCAGTGACCTGGCCCCGAGCCTGTAGATTGTCCTCAGCGCCTCTACGCTGCCTTCGAGGGGCTCCCCGCCCTCGACGGTGATCACGGCCGCGATCTTGCCGTCCTTGACGGTCTTCATAATCTTCCGGTGATTGGTCGCCACGGCTATCATGTCGGGGTACCGCTCCACCTCCATGGTGAAGGCGTCGAGCATCTGCACGAGGCGGCGAAGCCTAGCCGTGTACAGGGGGCTGACGTACATGGCGAAGAGGAGGCAGTCGACGCCCCCCTCTCTTATGCGTGGGATGTCTATCTGCCCGTGCTCCGATCTTTCCCCCAGCGTCCTCCTGGGCGCAGGGGGATTAGTTTCGGACGTGATGAACGGAGGTGACTTGATCAGGTGAAGAATGGTGTCGTTATGGGTGTCCACGACCAAAGAAGCCGCGTGGATGGCTCTCGCTCTATCCGCCTGCTCCTTCGTTAGATCGAACATGATTCTCTATTGACCGCTCGGCAATATATCAGGATCGAAAAAAAAAGGAAAAAAGAAGGGTCTAGCCCTGTATGGCGCTCTTGATGCCTCGCCGGGCGATGACGTTGTCCATGGCCTTCTGGGCTTCACCCACCTTGAACCTGTGCGTCACTATCTCGCGGAGGGGCAGCCTGTCCACGCTCAGCTTCATCAGGTCTAGGCAGGTCGCGAACTGGGTCGGCGGGTACGCCCAGCTGCCTAGGATGTCCATATCCTTGAAGCAGATGGTGTGGGGGTTGATGGGCACGGGCCCAGGGTCGGTGTAGTGGCCAACCTCCACGAACCTGCCGCCGCGGCGGGTCATGTCGATGCCCTCGGGCACCGCCGCCGGGACTCCGACGCACTCGATGACCACGTCCGCCCCCAGGCCGCCTGTTAGCCTGTCGACCTCGGCCACCCTCTCCTCGGCAGACTTATGCTGACTCATGTCGATCACGTGGTCCGCGCCCAGCCGCTCCGCCATCCTCAGCCTCTCGTCAACCATGTCGACGCTGATGATGTTTCCGGCGCCCGCGAGCTCGGCGGTGGCGACCGCCAGAAGCCCTATGGCCCCCGCGCCCTGCACGACGACGCTTCCGCCCACCCTGAA
>CAZQOX010000193.1:0-3221 GCA_964594895.1 uncultured Candidatus Bathyarchaeia archaeon | reverse complement strand
CGTACTGTATCTGCGCTATCTTGGGGGGCAGGTTGTCGGAGGTCGCCTGGCCGCCTACCATTATGTACTCGTTCAGCGTCCAGTACGCGGTGTAGGGCAGCATAGAGTCCTCGACGTACTTGGTAGCGGTGTACATGAGACAAACGGCGTCCAGCGCCGCGGGTATCCTGCCGCCCGCGTGGCCCAGTATGTTGAACGGCACGTCCTTGGGCCTGAACCAGTTCTCGGGGTGCAAGGCCTCGAACGTGTAGAGGGTGTTCCAGTAGCTGGCGGCGTTGATCTCGTACCTCACCGCGTTGTAGCCTGACGGGTGGTAAGGGATGGAGGCGTCGAAGTCGTCGAAGTAGCCCTTGGCGGCGTGAACGGGCTTGGAGCCGCACACCTTCTCCGCGGGCTCACCGAACAGCTTGAGGGTGCCCTTCAGCCTGTGCTTCTCCATGGCATGCTTGGCTGCGAGGAACCCGAATAGGGCGCCTGTGCCCAGCCCCGAGTGTGGGTCGGTGTGCCCCGCCGCGTATGGGTGAAGGCTCTCGTCCCTAGGCTTCCGGTAGGGCACCGGAGCCTGGCTCATCCCTGGGACTGCGTCGTACTCGGCGAAGCCGCCTATCACCGGCTTTCCCTCGCCCCAGACGGCGCAGAATGCCGTGGGCATCCCGCCGCTTCCCTCCTCGACCGTCCATCCGTCTTCCCTGAGCAGCTTTACGTAGGCCGCGGCTGACCTGTACTCCCTGAACGCGGGCTCAGCGAGGTTCCATATCTCCATGTGAAAGTCCGATAGCCACTGCCTGTTCTCGTCAACGAATCCCAGTGCAGCCTGCTTCTCTCTCTGAATCTTACTCAAAACAGCCACCAGCAAAGAGTAGGAATCCAGTATATAGAATCTTTACTAGCCGTCAGGGGCCCTCACCCAAAGCTTATCTTAGTATCAGCCAGAAAATAGACAACCGACAGGTGAACAACATGGTAACAGTAACCTTTGTGAAGATAGGCTACATAGGGACGACGATCATCATCGAGGCCCTCCTAGACGAGAGGAGCGCCAGGAAGGACATCAAGATGAGGGTGGTCTCCTGCGCCGTCAGCATGGACGTTGAGGACGCGGAGGAGGTGGCGAGAATCGCCGCCGGGATCGAGAGCGAGCTGTACGTCGTGGTTTCCCCTAACGCAGCCCTGAAGGGCCCAGCAGCCGCCAGGGACATCCTCGCGGAGACCGGCAAACCCATCATAGTGGTCTCAGACGAGCCCTCACGGAAGACTTTGAGGGATCTCCCCGAGAACATGGGGTACTTCGTCATGTACGGCGACCCCATGATCAGCGCCAAGAGCGTCTTCCTCGACCCTGTGGAGATGGCGAGCTTCAACGGCGACGTCCTCAAGGTCCTGGCCGTCACCGGCGCCTTCAGGCTCATCCAGTCCGAGCTGGACAGGGTCATCGACGAGATAAAGGAGGGCAAGAAGCCCGAGCTACCGCGCCTAGTCGTCACCAAGGCCAGGGCGCTGGCGGCCAGCGAGATCCAGAACCCCTACGCCCAGGGCAAGGCCATGGCGGCCTACGAGATAGCCAGAGGCGTCGCAAGCCTCTCCACAGAGGGCGTCTTCAAGCTAAAGGAGCGGGAGGAGGCGATCCCCGTGCTCACGGCGGCCCACGAGGCCATCCGGCAGGCGGCGAAGCTCGCCGACGAGGCCCGCGAGATGGAGAAGGCCAACGACACTGCTGTGCGTATCGCCCACTTCAGCAAGGGCAACCGCCGCAGAAAGGTCAAGCTACACGACAAGTACTAGCTCTACCTATCCTTTTTTCTCCCTCTTCTGACACGCACGGCGGTGCCTGTCTTAAAGGAGAGCATGTCGCCACGGTTCATCTTTGACTTGCCGACGGCGACGACCTCGCCGCTATCGTCGACCACCACGACCTCGTCCCCAGGCCTTATTGACTCACCGGCGTCCCTTACGTGCTTAGCGAAGACGTTCTTGCCCTGCTCGACGAACTCGACGACATCGTCCAATACCCTGACGCTGTACTTGAACCCATCGAGAGCTGCGACCAGCCTCCTGGCTCCCGCGATGGTGACCGTGAACAAGGCGTCGTTGGGCCTGTAGTTGGCCACCAGCTCCTCGCCGGCCCATAGGTGCCGCGGCTTCCCGGTGTTCTTGGAGTACTCTATCCGTGTGTCGTCGGGGAAGAGCGCCGCCCCCGCGCCTCTCCCGAACTGGTAGTCGGCCACGGCTCTCAGGCGGGTGATGTCCTCGTTCATCGCTGAGATACACTCGCTGAGTCTTTATAAGACGATTCACACATGATGCTATGAGGTTTCGAGTTGCGCTGCGAGGTATGTGGACGTGAGATATTCGGGCAGCCCTACTACAGGATCATAGAGGGCGGCAGGATGACGGTATGCGGAAGATGCGCCCAGTTCAGCAACCAGGAATGGGACCCCAGGGCGCCGAAGGCCCAGCCGAGGAGCAGGCGCTCGGCGGCGAGCGCCCGGCCGAGACGCCGGAGCGACATCGAGGTAGCCGAGGCCACGGCGCTGGTGGAGAACTACGGGGAGCTCATACGGAAGACCAGGCAGAGGAAGGGATTGACCGTCGAGGACTTCGCGAAGAAGCTCAGCGAGAAGGAGTCCGTCATAAAGAAACTCGAGAAGGAGCAGCTGAACCCGACCATGACCCTAGTTAGGAAGGTGGAGAGGGAGCTGGGGATCACCCTCATCGAAGAGGCAGAGGTGGGCACGGGGACCGTCCTCACCAGGCCCATGGGGCCCCGCACCCTCGGCGACATGATTAAGCTCAAGACCAAGGAAGAGGAAGGCTAGCCATAAACGGAGCCATAGTCGTAACCGGTACGCCGGGAACCGGCAAGACCGTTCTCTCCAAGTTGTTAGCAGACGAGATAGGCGCCAGACACATCGACCTCTCCGTCTACTCGAAGAACCTGGGGCTCACCATGTCCAATGACGAGGAGATGGACACGTGGATAATAGACCTAGAAGCCTTGAGGATGAAGATAAGCGCGGAGCTGAAGACCGCTAATGGGGTAGTAATCCTCGACGGGCACTATGCCCACGACGTGGCGCCGCCGAATATGACCCTGGTCGTCTTCGTGTTCAGGAGGGCGCCTTGGGTACTTGCCGAGGTCCTGCATGGACGCGGCTACCGTGAGGCCAAGGTGTGGGAGAACGTGGAGGCCGAGATAATGGGGGTGTGCGCCGCCGAGGCCC
>CAZQOX010000192.1:0-3238 GCA_964594895.1 uncultured Candidatus Bathyarchaeia archaeon | reverse complement strand
CCCCGGAGCCACCGTCAATAATTATGTGCCTGCTTCCACACTCCGGGCAAACATCCTCGCTACCCCGCCTTGTGCTGGGTTTTAACATCATATCATATTCACCTTTTTTTGAGACTGAATCGCTAGGAATACCCCGAATACCATCGGAATATTTATTAGCGTACAGAGTAGCGATACAGCACCTTTCAAGTATATATACCTTTCGGTCATATGTACCATGGAGTTATGCAAGGTGGATGTAAAATCTAGTATATAATTCCGTTTCAGATATAAACCACTGATTTTACGAGGGACGGACCACCTGACAGCACACCTGGAGTGGCCCGGGCAACCGTTTTAACCTTTGGAGACATGAGTTTGCCCATGGCTGAGATACCGAGAGCCAAGATCGCGGTCCTCGGGGGCTCCACCACCATAGGGTCGGGGTTCCCCCGCGGCTACGAAGGCGTCGAAGTCATCGCAGATGACCTGGTTTTCGAGACCCCCTTCGGCCCCACGGCGCCCTTCACCCACGCCGAGGTCGACGGGAAAGAGTTCCTGTACGTCGGCTTCCACGGGATAACCCGCGGGATAAGGAACACGGAGCCGGACAGCAGCGGCGAACGCGTCTTCTACGTGCTCTGGAAGGCAGGGGTCAAGAAGATCCTGGGCACGGCTCTCTGCGGCAGCACAAACAGGCTTCTGGACCCTGGGGACGCCGTGATCCCCGACGACTTCGTGGACTTCACCACCAAACGGCCCCAGATGCTCATGGCGAGCCTCCGGGACAAGGGGCTGGACGTGCCCAGGTACAGCTACAGGCTACACCAGCCCCTCTGCCCCGCCCTCGGCAGGCACCTGGTGGAGGCATGCGGGAAAGCCGGGTTCCCACGGGTCTTCAAGCGGGGCATCGTGGGGGTGTCCGAGGGGCCGAGGCTGGAGAGCCCCGCCGAGATCAGGCTCAGGTGGCAGAACATGGGCATCGACGTGGTGACTATGAACCTGGTGCCCGAGGTCTTCTTCGCGCGGGAGATAGGGGCCTGCTACGCGGCCCTGGAGCTGGTATCCAACTACGGTGAGGGCCTCGTCGACCCGCGGTGGGAGGGCTCAACCGCTTTCAGCGACTTCCAGAAACGGTGGAGCAGGCCGTCGGCGGAGGCGATTCTCAGCGTCTTGAAGGCCATGGACCCGGACGACGAGAGCTGCGGCTGCGGTGGGCTCCGCTGGGAGAGCATCCTTCTCTAGCCGACCACGTTCTTCATCAGCCTGAGGTGGTTCCCGCCCAGTATCTTCTTTATGTCCACTTCGCTGTACTCCCTTTTCACCAGTTCCTCTGTTATCCCCGGCATCTTGGTGACGTCCTCTAGGCCGACCGGTGTGGAGGGGATGCCGTCGAAGTCGCTGCCGAGCCCCACGTGGTCCGGCCCCACGAGGTCCACTATGTGGTCGATGTGGTCCACCACTCCCTGCAGAGTGGCCTGCTCGGGGTGCACGAAGCCGGGGGCGAAGTTCATCCCCATTACGCCGCCGTTCTCGGCGAGCGCCACGATCATCTCGTCCGTCATGTTCCGGGGGTGAATGCAGACGGCGCGGCTGTTGCTGTGGCTCGCGACGACAGGGCTCTTGGTATGGTCGAGGGCGTCCCAGAAGCCCTCGTCGTTGATGTGGCTCACGTCGACGATCATTCCGATGCGGTTCAACTCCTCGACGGCCTGGACCCCGAGCTCGCTGAGGCCTCCTCCTGTGCGCCTGTCGGTCACGCCGTCGGCCAGCTGGTTCCGTAGGCTGTGGACGAGCCCCACCATCCTGACGCCGAGACGGTGGAAGACGCTGAGCACCTCTAACCTGCCCTCGATGACGTCGGAACCCTCGATGCTCAGCAGCCCGGCCACCAAGCCGTTCCTCTTGGCTTTCAGTACCTCGCTGTAGCTAGTCACCGGGGTGAGGGAGCCGCAGCTCTCGCACTCCCTGTAGAACCTGTCGATCATCTCCAGGGCTGTCCTGAGGGGGTGTGCTGGGGTTCTACTGCGCTCGCTGGAGACCGCGAAGACCTGACAGTCTACTCCTCCCTCCAGGAGACGCGGCACGTCTACGTGGCCGAGGTTGCTTCTGGCTCCCATCCCGATGTCGCTTCTGTCGCCCCACATGGTGTCCCGGGGGCGCGTGAACTCTGGTAGGAGGCACTTCAGGGTGTCGCAGTGTGTGTCAACTACTACGGCTTCCATGTGCAGATTCAAGGCGTCCATGGCTTCTCATCCCTATGATGCTTCATAGAGGAATATCGGTTGGCTTGTTTAATAAGCGTCGCAGGTATCCCATAGGGTGTGATTTGAATGGTTAAGGTGCCCGATGACGTTAGGGGGGCGTTCAGCGCCCAGAGGGTGATCCCCATGGCGACGGTTAACGGGGAGGGCGTCCCCAACGTCATCTACGTCGGTGTCTGGTGGTGGGAGGACGAAGAGACCCTGTGTGTGGCTAACAACTACCTCAACAAGACCCTGGGGAACATAAGAGACAACGGCCGCGTGTGCTTCGTGTGCTACGGCGAGGGCGGGAGCCACCAGATCAAGTGCAGCGCCGTGGAGGTGACGGAGGGGCCGCTGTACGTCAAGGCTCATAAGTTGGCGACTGAGCGCGAGAGGCCGTTTCCGGGCAGGTCCGCGGTGGTCTGCAGGGTACTGGAGATATATCAGGGCAGCGGCGGCGATGGGGCGGGGGACAGGCTAGCCTAGCTTTTGCCGCTGGTCAGATTTATATCACGAAGCGGCTGGGCTCTTCCTCGCGCTGCTTGCCGAGGCCCTTCTTCAACCCGTAGTCGGTGATGTCGCGGTCGTACTCGACGAACTTGGTGATCAGGTCGAGGATGGTGTCGCTCATCTCCTGGAGCTCCTCTTGGGTGAACTGGCTCATGACCTCCGGGCTGTTTACCCACTGCATCCAGCCGCTGAGGCTCTGGCTCAGGGCGCCGAAGCCGTACCTCATGGTCCTGACGAGGTCGAGGCGGTCCTGGTCGCGTTTCTCACGTAGCTCCTTGAGCATGTCCAGCGTTTTCTGGCTGCGATCGATCCAGCTGACGTTCATCTTGTTCGGGTGATTTACGGGGCGGTGTGTATTAAACTGTGTGGAGCGGGTGAGGATTTAAATCCCGGCCATGTTAGGATTTGTCGGTGTTGCCGGGGTCGCTTAGCCTGGAAGAGCGCCAGCCTGGAAAGCTGGTGTCCGCACGGACTCAAGGGTTCGAATCCCTTTCCCGGCGCCA
>CAZQOX010000191.1:0-3245 GCA_964594895.1 uncultured Candidatus Bathyarchaeia archaeon | reverse complement strand
CCCATCAGCGTGTAGTAGTTTCTCAGCATCTCGTCCCAGTGAGGCATTATCCCTATGCCTTTGATGGGGCCGTCCACGGGAACCGATCCATAGCGTGCGGACGGTCTGTCGTGTCTGGCTGTGAGCCCCGTCTGGAGGTTGAAGGCCCTCATCAGGTTCACCGCCCTGCGGCCCACGTCCCACGCCTCCTCTGTGCCCATGTCCCACCCGGTGGCAGCCGAGACGGCCCTGGCGATCCTCTCGGCGTTCATGCGTGTGTTGAACCTGCATGTGCCGACGCTGTCCTCCATCTGCATGAGGCCCTTGGTCCGAGCGACTTCACCGCTGACCTCCATGGGGTTCTCGGGTCCCTGGGCGCCGGGGCTCATGACGCTGGTGTGGGCTTCGATGGTGCCCGTGTTGCTGACGCAGGTGTCGAACATCTCGGCCCACCTGTACCTGTGGTCGTGGCCCCGCGGCGTGTTCCCCTTCATGGTGTAGACGGCGGACTCGGCGACCTTACCGCCGATCCTCGTGGAGGCTCGCTTCACGCCCTCCGCCAGGACGTCGCCGAAGCCCTCACGGCCTGCCACCATCCTCAGTAACCTCTCAGCGCCCTCGGCGTCGCCGAAGCCCGTCCTGAACCCGACCTGCTCCTCCGTGAGGACGCCTTTCTCCATGCACTCCATGACCCAGCCCACGGTCCAGCCCGCCTCGTTGTTGTCCATCCCAAGCCTGTCGGTGAGGCCGCTGAGCATCATCGCGGCCTCCACGTCGGTCTGCCCTATGACGGGGCCCCAGGCCGCCATCTGCTCGTACTCGGGCTCCTCGACCTCCCCTGCGTACCTGCCCTCCTTCACCTCGAACATCGTGCTGTGGAGGAGCCTGCAGCCCCAGCACTGCATCCTCTCCTTCTGGTAGTTGTCCCGGACGCTCTTGGCGTTGAACCTTTCAAGCTCCTCCGGCTTTATACCCCAGTCGTAGGTGCTGTAGTTCTTGATGGGGAGGTCACCGGCTCCGCCTTTGTACATCCGCTCGACGCCTCCTATGGTGCCCCTGAAGTACTCCACGTCCTCGTACATCTCCTGGGAGACCTCCAGCAGCGCCTCGGGGTCGTGGACGTCGATGTGGGCGCCGCCCCTGAAAGCTATGATGGCCTTCAGCTTCTTGGAGCCGAGGACCGCCCCCGGGCCGTTGTGGCTGGCGCTGTGACCGTGGTCCACGAAGACCCCCGCCCAGCGGACGAGGCTCTCACCTGCGGGCCCTATGGAGAGCACGCTGGCGCCCCTCCCCGCGACGCCGTGCTCCTCGCGTAGGGCGGCGGTCACCTCGTAGGTGTCGAGTCCATGGAACCTTGACGCGTCCCTGAGCTCGGCCCCTCCGTCCCTGAGGACCAGGTACCTCCACTCTTCAGCGGCCCCTGTCAGTATGACGCCGTCGTAGCCGCTGAACTTCATGTAGGCGCCGAAGAGGCCGTTGGCCTGCACCGAGGTGGCTCCCCCGGTGAGGGCGCCCTTGGTGACCACGCTGATGGTGCCTGAGCCGCCTACTGCGGTGCCTCCCAGGGGGCCGCTGGCTATCACAGCCACGTTCCTGGGGTCGCTGAACTCGATCTCCCTTGGCACCTCGTCGTATAGGACCTTGGCGCCCATCCCCGTGCCTCCCAGGTGTCTCCTCAGCGTAGCCTCGTCGAACATCTCGTCCACCAGGCTGCCGTCCGATAGTTTGACTCTCAGGTACTTCCCGGCGTATCCTTTCACAGGCATAAAACTCATTTAACACGATCACGTTGGAACCAATAACGTTATCGAGTGTGGCCGGGTTGGAGGTGGAGTTGAGGTACTACGCCATGGTCAGGGACGCCGCGGGGAAGAGAGCCGAGACCCTGTCCCTGCCCGGCGGCGCCACCGTCATGGACCTGATCAACCGCCTCATCGGCCTCTACGGCGACCCGTTCCGGGGATACGTGTACGACGACGAGGGAAGGCTCCTCGACTACCTCATGTTCTCGGTTAACGACGCGGACATAAGGAGCCTTGACGGCTTCGACACCGTCCTGAGGGACGGCGACAGGGTCTTCGTGATGCCCCCCATAGGCGGCGGCTAAGCGACCACCGAGTAGACGTCGAACCTTAAGAGTATCTTCAGGACGTAGAGCACGACGACCGCGGCGGCGTTCTGGATGGCGTACCTGTAGTAGTCGGGGTCCTCTCGGGACAGGTAAAGGCTTCCCACGATGGGGGGAATCGCCGTGACGAACCAGAGGCTCCAGTAGAGAAGGAAGACCATGTTGATCAGGGAGACCACCGTGAACTCTAGGATGCTCTCCGTCACGGGCAGCAGGGTCTTGGTTACGAACAGTATGGCCGCGGAGACTATGGACAGGCCGGTCAGGCAGAGGTTCATGAGGGTCCAGAGGGGCAGGACACGGATGAAAACGGTTTTAACGTTCAAGCAGACGCCTGGGACCTTTTTCTACTCTGCTTCATGCTCCCGGGGCTCCGGGTCCACCCAGCTGAACTTCTTCTCCAGGGTCGACGAGTAGTAGTTGCGCCAGTCGTAGTCCACGTCGCGGCCCCAGTCATAGTAGACCCGGGGGTCGACGTAGCTCTTGAGGCTGGTGCCCAGGTTGTAGTCCCGGGTCAGCTCCTTCGCCTCTATCTGGAGCGTGGCTTTCTCGATCATCTGTATGTCCTTCATGCGCCGCGTCTCCATCCTCTCCTTGAGCTTATCGACCCGCTCCCTGTGCCTGTCTCTCGTGTTCTTGATGCGTTCCCTGCCGTTCCTGATGACGCTTCTCTTGGAGGCGATACGCTTCTTTATCCCCTTGGTGGACTTGCCCTCCTCCTCCCGCGTCTTGAGCTCCCCCTTGTACTCGTCGAGCTTCTTCTTGTCCTCCTCCAGCTTCGCCTCGTACCCGGCTTTCCTTTCCTCGTACTTCGCTATGGCGTCCCTGATGCGTTCACGGTACTTGTGCATGTTCTCCCTGGCCCTCTGCTTGCGGGCCGCGAGCCTCTCCTTCTGCCGCGTGAGGCTCTGCTCCCAGGTCTTGGGTATGGTGCGTCTGTGGTTGCAGGTGATGGCGGCCTCCAGGTTGGCGAGGGTGGCCACGTGTTTCTTCCTGTAGTCGGGGGCGTCCCTCTCGATGGGCAGCTCCCTGAGCCTGGACTCCACGGCCTCCGTCGCGTAGCAGGTCCTGAACACCTTGGCGGTGATGCCCTCCATGACCTCGTCGAGGAACTGGCTCACCACGCTGCTGTTCACCT
>CAZQOX010000190.1:0-3268 GCA_964594895.1 uncultured Candidatus Bathyarchaeia archaeon | reverse complement strand
CGCCGACCACGCCGCGGTAGGAGGGAACATGGTCAGGCAGCTGGGCATCGCTGAGTCGGTGGCACGCATAGTGGACAGGCATATCGGGGCGGGCATACCGGAGGACGAGGCCCGGGCCCTCGGGCTACCAGACGGGGTGTACGTCCCGGAGACCCTGGAAGAGAAGATAGTGTGCTACGCGGACAAACTCATAGCGGGCCGGCGCGAGGTTGATATCAGCGTCACCATCGACGACTTCGCCGAGAAGATGGGAAGAGACCACCCGTCCATAGAGCGGCTCTGGAGCCTGCACCACGAGATGGAAGCGCTGCTGAACGGCTGATGTGAAACAGTTTTAAGTTTCTCGTTTACAGTTTTGGTGGTGTGGGCCGGTCGTCCAGCCTGGTCAGGACGCCGCCTTTACGAGGCGGAGGTCGCAGGTTCAAGTCCTGCCCGGCCCACCATGTCAAATTTGAGAAAGACTTTAACTTCAAGCATCTGACAGCTACACGGCATGAAGATTCTAGTCGTCTATGACTCGTACTTCGGGAACACCGAGCAGGTCGCTCAGGCCATCGGAGGAGCGTTAGGAGACGACGCAGCCGTGAAGCGCCCGGGCGAAGTCGAGGCCGATGAGTTCTCCGAGCTGGACTTTCTTATAGTTGGCTCCCCGACCCGTGCGTTCAGGCCGTCGGACGCCATCAAGGGCTTCCTGAAGAAGATCCCGCCGGGGGGGTTGAAGGGGGTCAAAGTAGCCTCCTTCGACACAAGGATAGCCAAGGAGGACACCGGTAACCCCGTGCTGAGGTTCATGATCGGCATCTTCGGCTACGCCGCCAAACCCATCGGCGACAAGCTCGCCAGGAAGGGGGGAGAGCCCGTGGGTGAGGCCGCCGGCTTTATCGTGCTGGACACGGAGGGCCCCTTAAAGGACGGCGAGCTTGAACGGGCGGCCGCCTGGGCAGGGAGCCTGATCTCCTAACGCGGCATCTCTACTTTCCGTATCTTTTTCCCAGTGTAGTCGTTGCACCAGATGTGGTGGCCGTCCACCCAGGCGAGGCCGCACAGGTGACCAGTGGGTGACGGGATGGAGTGAAGAGTAGATAGTTTTTCCATGGTTCAGGTTACTGGTTGGAGGTTATCAAACATTTCTAGAGGTGAATGGCGTAGAGATTTACGATAGATTCACGCTGACACGTGTTCTCTGAGAAGCGCACCGAAGCCGCCTACACCGCCTTTACCGAGCAGCCGCAGGGCGGCCCACATGGTGGCCTGGTTGCTGGTGACGAAGGGCAGCCGGTGCCTCTCCTCCAGCCTCTCTATGAGGTGGACGACCGGGAGGTTGGTACAGCTGACAAAGACCGCGTCAGAGCTAGGGGCAGGAACGATGAAAGGTTCAAGCTGTTTCCCGGAGACTCTGCCGATCCTCTGATTGTCTGTCAGCCCAAGGCCCCTCATGGTGTCCACCTTGAAACCGTGGGCCTCGAGGAAAGATTTCTCTTGCATGTTGACCGCGTCGGTGTAGGGAGTGAACACGGAGACTCTCTCCGCCCCCAGCGTCTTCAAGCCGTCCACTACGGCGCCCGCGGTGGTGACAGCAGGCACTCCAGCGGTCCCCTCGAGTCTCATCTTGAGGCTCTTCTCCCACTCGACTCCTCGGATGAGGCTGCCGCTGGTGCAGCCGTAGGCGAGCATGTCTACGCCGGCAGTCTTCAGGAGCAGGGCAGCCCTCGTGGCTTCGCCGGCCATCTCCTCCAGACCCTCTGGTGTGACGTCGCGGAGCAGCATGCGGGCGGTGTGGACGGAGACGCCCTCCGGCGCCATCCTGTAGAGGTCTGGCTCCATGGTGGTGTTGCTGCTGGGAAGAAGGAGGCCGACGCGGCTCATGATGCATCAAGATGTAGTTGATGAGCCTCCGTAATAAGGTGTTCAGAGACGGGGAAAGAAGCGCTCCGTTTACCGTGATCCTGCCACAGGTCAGATCTGTTTCCAGGAGTGAGGATGCCCTCGATGAGCGTGACGGCCTCGCCGGCGATCAGGGCGCCTCCACCGTCCGAGAAGTATAAAAGTTTAACGTCTTTTCTTTCCGCGGCCCTGGGTTTGGAGCCGATTTTGGCTTAATCTTGAAAAACCCGTAATAAGCGTCGTACAGCCTGTGTTGCCGAGGGAGTCCATGAGTATCGACGAGGATGCGAAGCAGGAGGAGACCGTCACGGTCAAGCGTAGGGGCGGGGGCAGAGGGCTGCTGGTGCTCAGCCTGGTCATCAACGTCGTGCTGGCGTCTGCCTGCGGCTACATGTACAGCCTGAACCAGCAGATGAGCGGCGAGGCGGCGGAGTACGTCTCCGAGCTCAACCAGCTGAACGAGAGGACGGTTCAGCTGGAGCAGCGGCTCAACATGTCCACAAGCCAGCTTGACTACTACAAGGAGCTAGCCAACTACTACGCCGCGTCGGGGGACGCGTCGGGTAACGCATCCGGCATCATCGGGGAGGCCAGCATCCCCATCCTGGCTGTCCAGACGACGCAGACCTTCTTCCAGACGAGCTACCGGGGGTATGTGCTGCGCGCCGACGTCGAGCTGGCCGAGGGGCAGGGCAGGGTCCTCGTCAACACCGAGGTCCTCAACGGCATGGACATCCAGACCAGCGTCAGAACCGCCGCCGCGGTGGTCGAGACGCTCACGGGGGTCTCCTTCAGCAACACGGACATCATACTCACCATCACGTCAGACGTGAAGGTGGACGCCGTGGACGGGCCCAGCGCCGGAGCCGCCATCACCGTGGCGCTGCTCGCCGCCCTGAGGCACGTGGAAGTCGTGGACGGCGTCTACATGACGGGGACCATAAACAGCGACGGCTCCGTCGGCAAGGTGGGTGGAGTCCCCTACAAGGCGTTGGCGGCGGTCGAGGAAGGCGCCGACGTGATCATCGTCCCCGCGGGGCAGGGCACGGTGACGCTGTACGAGCCGAAGACCGTCCAAGTCGGCAAATTCACCATGACCACCTACGAGAAGGTGACGATGGAGCTAGAGGAGTACCTGCAGAACAGCGGCTACACCGTGAAGGTCGTGGAGGCCGCCTCGGTTCTGGAGGCATACCACGCGTTCACGGGGCAGTCCCTATAGTCAACCTTTCGTTTGCTTCGCCCCGCTCCTGGTGGATGTGTACAGGCTCCACGCCGAGGCGGCCAACGCGGCCACGATGAGAGCCTCGTTCACCGTCCACAGGGTCTCCTTACCCGACGCCGCCTCGTAGTACCGGGCGTTGATCTGGCGTTCATGGAGGAC
>CAZQOX010000189.1:0-3271 GCA_964594895.1 uncultured Candidatus Bathyarchaeia archaeon | reverse complement strand
CAGGTGGGAGCCGTCGAGTACAGGTCGTGGAACCCTACCCGAAGCAAGCTCGCCGCCTCCATAATGAAGGGGATAGGGTGCATGCCGGTCAAGCCCGGGGCTATGGTTCTCTACCTAGGCGCCGCATCCGGCACCAGCGTGAGCCACGTCTCCGACGTATTGGGTGAGACTGGCCACGTCTGGGGGCTGGACTTCGCGCCGAGGGCGCTGAGGGACCTCATCGACAAGGTGTCGAGGTACCGTTCAAACGTCTCACCGATATTGGGCGACGCGAACAGGCCGATGGAGTACTCCTTCCTCGTGCCCACCGTGGACGCCGTGTTTTCCGACGTCGCTCAGCCCAACCAGGCCGAGATAGTTGTAAAGAACGCGTCCTACTTCCTGAAGAAGGGGGGGTGGGCCATGCTCTCCATAAAGTCGAGGAGCGTCGACGTCAGGCAGAAGCCTAGGGACGTTTACGACGCCCAGGTGGAGGTGCTGGAGGGTGGCGGCCTGAAGGTGCGTGAGCTCATCGAGCTTGATCCCTACGAGAAGGATCACGCTATGGCGATAGCCGAGTCTGCTTGAACCCGCCCATATGCCTTCTCACCGTAGCCCATGAGGCTCTCATCCACGACGGGCACTCGTCGTGCTCCCTGAACCAGCCTTCGATGAACGTCGATGTCTTCCTGTCGCTGGGGTAGCCGGAGTTGAAGTCGCCGTGTAGCTCCCTGAGCCCCGCCACTACACGGTCTCTCCGCACCTTGGCGAGGATCGAGGCCGCGCCAGTCACGGGGTAGACGGCGTCCGCTTTGGGCTCGCAGACGATGTCCACCTCGAAGAGAAGGACGCTTCTCATCTGCTCTGCGCAGCGCCTGTTGTCGACGTCGCATGTGTCGACGTAGGCTGCATCAGGCTCCAGGTCCCTTAACACCTTAGCCATGGCCATGGTCTCAAGGTAGTTCAGCCTCCTGAGGGGCCTGCCCCTGAACACCACCTTGTCTATGACCCGCGGAGGCAGCTCGAAGTACGAAACGTCTTGGGCCAAGTCCCTTATTTTATCCTCGAGGGCCAGCCTCCTCTTGGCCGTGAGCCTCTTGGAGTCCCTGACCCCCATCTCCGTGAGGCGGGGCAGGTCTTCCTCGTCGAAGACCGCGCCGGCTACGACGAGGGGCCCTATGACGCATCCTCTCCCAGCCTCGTCGACGCCGGCGACCCTCATGGCGAAGTCTTGTGGGGATACGCCTATTAAGGCTCTCGTCTAAGGCGCCATCTCCCCGTATAGTTCTAGATATCGCCTGTAGTTCCTGTCTATGTTGAACCTCCTCCGTATGGTTGCCCTCGCCTCCGCCCCCAATCTGGAGCTGCTCGCCGCCTCCACTATCTTGGACGCCAGGTCGTCCACGTTCCTCGGCTCGAATAGGAGCCCGTTTCTCCCGTGCGTTATCAGCTCCCTGCAGCCGTGGCCGTTCACCGCAACCGGGACGCAGCCCGAGGACATGGCTTCCTGCAGAGACACTGAGAGCCCTTCTCTGGTCGAGGCGAGGACGAACACGTCGCATCCCCGGTGGAAACCGGCTGGATCGGTCACTCTGCCCGTGAACTCGACGTCTTTTAGCCGCAGTTCGTGCGCCAGACTCCTCAGATGGTCTAGGCGAGGCCCGTCTCCCCCCACCAGGAGCCTGACATCCATGCTTTGCTCCACGAGCTTCAACGCGTGCAGTATGTCCCCGACGTTCTTCTCTGGAACGAGGCGGCCCAGGGTTCCCACTGTCACCTTGTCGCTGTCTCTCACGCCTGGCCACGGCTTGAAGCGCTTGGTGTCGACGCCGAGGTAGATGGTCTCCGTCTTCTCGCTGTCCGCCCCCAGAGACACGGCTAAGTCTTTCACGTAGTCTGATACTGCGGTTACTCTGTGGGCTCCCCTGAGCGCCCTTCCCGTAAGGGGCCGGTAGATGGGGTATATGGTGGGGAGGGTGCAGTCGCTCCCGTGGCACGTCACAAGGTTCCGTGTCTTGCGGGGGCTGTGGACGGCCAGCAGTCCCTGAGGTATGGCCATGTGGGTGTGCACCACGTCGAAGCCCTCCTTCACGAGGTGGAGGTAGGCCGAGGCGAGGTACATGGGAAGCTGGGCGATGTGGATGGCTGGGGCGCCCACAAGGGTGCTCTCCGCCACCAGCTCCGCGCCCCGCCAAGGCAGGTACGGGTACCTGTGGACGGGGAAGCCGTCGGTCGACGCCCCCATGGTCCTGCTCCGCGGCGCTAGCACCGTAAGGTCTACGTGTCTGGCTAGCCTGGTGCAGAGGCCCCTTATGAAGGAGCCGTGGTAGTCCCCGCTGTACCTTGGGTAGCTAGGGGTGAATACGAGCACCCTCAAAGCACAAATATTTAGTTTCAGTTTAATTTATCGTTATGCCTCCCCGGGTCTGCTACGTCGCCACCGAGTTCTTCGCGTGGGGGATGTACGGGGGCATAGGTAAGGCGACTAGGGACATAGCGTCAGGGGTCTCCGAGAGGGGCTTCGAGGTCCACGCCGTGGTTCCCCGAGGGAGAGGCCAGAAACGAGTCGAGGAGCTTGACGGCGTGACCGTCCACAGCCACCCCATCGTTGAATACCCTTTCTCCGGGTGGCTCTATAGGGAAATCGATGCGGACATCTACCACTCGGAGGACCCGAGCTGGGGGACGCTAATAGCCATGAACTCGGTGAAGGACTCGGTACACATCGTAACAGCGCAGAACCCCAGAACCGGGGCAGACTGGAGGAGGGTCCTTGGATACTACCCTGCGAGGAGGAGAATATATAACTGGCTTGTCCAGCCGGGGGTCGAGGCCTCGGTGAGAAGGGCCGACGCGGTGTTCTGTCAGGCACGTTTCGTCACGCGTAAGACCAGGGAACTCTACGGGCTGGAGTCGGACCCCGGCTTCCTGCCTAACCCTGTCGACGTACCCAATGGCAACCCCAGGAAGAGCACCGCTCCCACCGTCTGCTTCCTCGGCAGGCTCGACGGCGAGAAGAGGCCGGAGACGTTCTTCTCCCTTGCGGAGAGCTTCCCTGACGTCAGGTTCGTCGCCGTGGGTAGGGCCCACGACCCGGCTCGAGACAGGCGGCTCAGGGAGCGGTACGGCGACGCCTCTAACCTGGAGCTGCCGGGCTTCTTGACGGGTGATGACAAGGCGAGGGTGCTCGAGGAGTCGTGGGTCCTTGTCAACACCAGCGTCCACGAGTGTCTCCCGGTCTCGTTCCTCGAGGCCGCGGCCCACAGGTGCGCGATACTGAGCCCCCACGACC
>CAZQOX010000188.1:0-3275 GCA_964594895.1 uncultured Candidatus Bathyarchaeia archaeon | reverse complement strand
CAATGCCCATTAGGCTGCTGCCCACCATGAGGCTCTGGCAGACGTTCCACGGGTCGCCCACATAGGCGAGCTTGATTCCTTCCAGCTTCCCCTTGTGCTCCCGGACGGTGAGCATGTCTGCGAGTCCCTGGCAGGGATGGGTGAGGTCGGTCAACGCGTTGATTACCGGGCTCACCATGTACTGGGCGTACTCCTCGACGACCTCCTGGCCGTAGGTCCTGATGACGAGGGCGTCGCAGTACCTGTCCAGTATGCGGGCGGTGTCCTTGATGGGCTCGCCCCGGGCGAGCTGCATCGTCTGAGGGGTGCTGTAGAAGCTCTGCATGCCGAGGTGGGCTATGGCGGCCTGGAAGCTGAAGCGGGTGCGGGTGCTGTGCTTCTCGAAGACCATGGCTACCGTGCGGCCCGCCAGGTACTCGTGGGGCTGCTTCATCATGCGCTGCCGTTTGAAGTCGGCGGCGACGTCGAGCATGTAGGCGATCTCCTCCTTCTTCCAGTCCATCAGGGTGAGGTAGTCTTCGCCCTGAAACCTGTCCTTGAAGCTCATCTCGATTCAAGCAACAAGGACGCTGTATATGTGTTTAATACTATCGTTTACCGCAGTTGGAACATTTATCCGGTTTTTTGCCGTGTCTAGGGGCTCACTGAGATGGTTAGGAGACTCGTTTTCCTTTCGGCTTTACCCGCAAGACCGAGTGGGGAACCGCTATGGCTTCCCTTGCCTTGTTTTCTCCTTGAACGCTTTTGCCCTGCGGTACCTGTCCTCCAGGAAGTCCTCGCCGCGGAACGTCCGGACGAAGTCGTTGCTGTTCAGCTGGAAATAGGTTCGCTGCGACAGCTCCTTGAGCGCGGCGTGGTGCCGTTTCTCGTCGTTCCTCCACATCTCCAGTAGTTGCTTGAGCCCCTGAGTCTCGTTTATCCACTGCTTGCCGAGGAGCAGGTTCGCCTTCTTCAGGGCCTCCGCCTCCAGCTCAAGGTGCTTCTTGAGGCTCTCCTTGAGGTCCTGCTTGTCCTCTATGAACACGTCCACGCCCTCCACGATCTCTATGGCCGCCTGGAGGATGTTGATGTGGCGCTGGCTGTCCAGCCTGAACATCTGCATCATCCGCCGCATCGCCTTGTTCTCGGTGCTCCCCTCGTACGCCTCGTAGAGGCCGACGAGCTCTCCCTCGATCACAAGCTGCTCCTTGAGGATTTTTACTGCCTCTTGCTTCTGCTCCTTCTCCCACGCGTCTACCGCCGTCAACTCTATCACTGTTTCGCTGGAATGACGTTATTTTAACCTAATGCTAGACAGGTAGGCGATGCGTCTGATGGGCTACGTGTTCTGTATCGACGCTCCGCTCGGTTGTTGACTGGACTACCTGTGTGCCTCGAGGAAGGTGGTCACCACCCTGAGCAGGGGCCCTACCTCCCACGAGTAGCAGCCGAGGTTGTGGCCGTACGTCTCCATGTAGACGTGCCGGGCATCCGGCATGCGCTTGAGCGCGTACTCGACCTCGTCGTCAGCCAGTATGGCACCCTTCTCCATGTTACCCTGAATCAGTAGCACCGGGCACCTTATTCCGCTGATGAGCTCCGGGTCGTAGCCCTCCATCACACGCTCGTACGCGGCGTCGTCGACGCCTCCCCTCGCCCACGGCGTCAACACATCCGGGTCGAGTGAGCGGAGATAGAGCGTCTTGCTCAGGATCGATACGTAGTCCAGCCCGTCACCGTACCGGCCCGGCTCCCTCCAGGGTATCTCGATGGGCATCTCAGCTACCTCCCTCACCAGCTCGTTCAGCGGCAAGTCGAGCCCCGCTATCCTTTCCCAGCCGCTCCAGAAGGTGTGGTAGTCCCTCATCACGCCCCTCACCTTCTCAGGCTTGATGTTCGCGTCACCGAAGACCAGCGCCCTCACCAAGTCGGGGCGTTTAGCGGACACCATTAGGGAGACCATGCCCCCGAGCGATGCGGCGTATATGAAGGCGGGGTCACCTATCACGTCCTCGATGAAGCCGACGGTGTCCTCGATGTGGTCCATGTACCTGTATGGCGGCGTGCGGCTGCTTCCGCCGTGGCCCCTGAAGTCGAGGGCATAGACGTGCCATCTCTGCGAGAGGGCTGGCAGCACAGGCTGGAAGAACTGCCACCTGTCGGATAACCCGTGTAGGAGAAGCAGGGGCGGGCCGCTGTCGGGTCCCTCGGCGTAGTTCAGTGTGACACCGTCTTTCTCGTAGAGCTTCTCGGTCAGCATACTAGAATACTGTGGAGTCTTTTAGTTAAGTTTCTCGTGGTGGTGCTACCCCTCCCTCGTCTCCGGCTCCCTAAGATTGAACACGGCTATGGACGCTCCCGCCGCCATGGGGGCTGCCGCCACTAGGAACGGCGAGCCGACGCCGCGGCTCTGGAAGAGGGCTCCTCCGAGGTAGTTGCCGCCGCCGTAGAGCGGGGACCAGATCACCGTCGTCAACGCGTTGAACCGGCCACGGTGCTCCTTGGAGCAGAAGCCCACGAATTACGCCGAGGTTACCGCGCATCACGGAACGGATCTTCTGGAAAGTCTCTACCATCTTCATCACTTCTCGATGCTCTACGGGGTCTACAAACTGGGACGATTGGGGGGGTTCAGTAAAACTAGAGTACTATCCTCATTATTCCCACGACGGCCTATATCCTCAGAAATGTATTTATTAAATCTAACTCATAAACGGTTTTCACTCTGCATAACCGTTGATGAGGAAAGGGTTAACTCATTGACTTCTCTTCCCAGATCTTCTTCTGGTCTGGGTGCTCCTCGAAGAACCTGTCTATTATCATGTCGCAGGTCCCCTGAGCCTTGAGAAGCGCGTCTCCCATGTCGATGGTCGTGAGCGCCCCATCCTCTTTAAGGAACCTGCCGTCGCAGATCACGTTGTCTATGTCCCCGGGCGTCCCGTACAGGAAGACGCTGGTCACGGGGTCCCTCGTCGGAGTGAGGTAAGGGTTCACCATGTCGAAGGTTATGATGTCCGCCTTCTTACCCACTTCGAGACTGCCTATCTCCCTGTCTATGCCGAGGGCCTTGGCGCCGCCGATGGTAGCGAGCTCCAGCATCTCGTAGAAGCTGGGCCGCGCCGTGCGTCTGCTGTCGTTGACCATGCCCAGGTAGCCGCCTGTCTTGCTCGCCCTGTTCATGACGCCCATCCTCTGCTTCCTCACGAGGTCCAGCATGTCATGGTAGTAGTCGTCGGTGCCGAGGCCGACGGGTATGCCCATGTCGAGCCAGTCGATGAGCGGAGACTCCACGCTGT
>CAZQOX010000187.1:0-3276 GCA_964594895.1 uncultured Candidatus Bathyarchaeia archaeon | reverse complement strand
CTGGCCATGAACCTGAACGACCTCCTCTGCGTCGGCGCAGCCCCCGTCACCTTCGTGGACTACGTGGCCTTCAACACCCTGGAGATCGAGAGGCTTCACCTGTTGACGGCCCTTGCCGAGGGATTCGCCGGCTGCCTCGGCACGCTGAAGGCCGAGGGCGTCGGGTTGATGTTCGCCGGCGGGGAGACGGCCGACCTCCCAGACCTATTGAGGACCGTGGACGTCTGCGTCACCATCTTCGGCCGCGCCAGGCTCAACGAGTTCATCACAGGCGACAGGATCCAGCCGGGGGACGTGATAATCGGTCTCCGGAGCGGGGGCGCGGTGAGGTACGAGAAGAGGCAGAACAGCGGCATCATGAGCAACGGCCACACGTTGGCGCGAACCACCCTCATGAAGCCAGAGTACGTGGAGAAGTACCCCGAGATAAGCCACCCATCCCGGGGAAGGTACAGGGGCAGGTACAGCCACGACGACCACCTCGACGAGCTGGGGATGACCGTGGGGGAGGCGCTCCTCAGCCCCACCCGGCTCTACGCGCCCATCGCCAAGGCGGTGCTGGACGAGGTTGGCCAACGTGTCCACGGGATGGTCCACAACACAGGCGGCGGCCAGACCAAGTGCATACGCCTCGGCAGGGGCGTCAGATACGTGAAGGACGGGCTGCCCGAGCCTGACCCCGTCTTCAAGCTTATACAGCGGGAGGGCGGCGTCGATTGGCGGGAGATGTACCAGGACTTCAACATGGGCGTCGGCTACGAGTTCATAGTAAGCCCAGATGCCGTGGATGACGTGTTATCAGTCTCTGAGAGGTACGGAGTCGGCGGAGTCGTTGTTGGCCGCTGCGAGCCCTCAAGAGAGAGGAACAGCCTGGAGATCCGTTCACCCTACGGCGAGTTCACCTACCCTTGATCACTACGAGTGTAACACGTTTATGCTCGAATCGACCAGTGTTTATCGTGTCTAGACTATCAGAAAACGTTCAATGGGAGAGGCTGGAGCTTCCGGGGCGTGCCGCTGAAGGCGGTGCAAGCCTTGTGGTGGGTTCTATAAACCGTGGAGGGCCTCGTGCCACGATCTTAGCTGGCGTGCACGGCGACGAGGGGCCCTGGGGTGCTTGGGCGATCCACAGGTTCCTGTCCAGCACAGACGTGGATGAGCTGGCTGGCTCCATCAAGATAATCCCTGTCGCCAACCCGCTCGCCATGGAGGCCGACTCCAGGGTGGCGCCGCTGGACAGCCTTGATCTGAACCGGGTGTTCCCAGGTGACAGTTCTGGCTCATATACGCAGCGGCTCGCCGCCATGATAAAGTCCCACTCGTTGGAGGACGCGGATTGCGTGATAGACCTCCACGGGGGAGGAAGCTGGTGCGTGAACTCGTTCGCGTTCATTTTCCCGGGTTCGGAGGTCCTAGCCGAGGCGTTTAACCCGCCTTTCCTGCTGGGGTCCCCCATGAGGGAGGGCACCGTTACGGGCTACGCCTCGAACCTTGGGTCAGAGGTGACCTCGGTGGAGATGGGGGGTAGATGCGTGAACGAGGGTGTGTGGGCACAGCGGATCGGCGACGGCCTTAAGAACGCCCTAGGCGAGGCAGGGGTATTAAACAGGGTGGCATCATACGAGAAAGAGTCCATATTGGTGGGGCCTTCGTGTGTCTTGAGGCCGTCCAGGGGCGGCGTCTTCGTCCCCGAACTGGACGAGAACTCGGTTGGCACCATGGTAAAACGCGGTACGCTGCTTGGGCGTCTCGTGGATCCCGCGACCATGTGCGCACTAGAGAAGTTCGTGGCTCCCTTCCCTGAGACGGCGCTGCTCCTCCTCAGACCTAGAGTAGCGGTAGTTGAGGGAGGCGCCATGATTTATGTTGTGGCCCCATTAGGTTAGTAGGAGGATGCTTCATGGCTGACAAATTGAGGGTGGGCGTCATCGGCGCCGGTAGGTGGGCGAATAGTGCGCATCTCCCCGGCTTCGCCAGGTCTCCCCTAGGCGAGGTCGTCGCGATATGTGATCTAGATCGAGGGCTTGCCGAGGCCACGGCGAAGAGGTTCGGCGTACCGGACGTCTACAAAGACTACAGGGAGATCATGGGGAGGAGTGACATCGATGTCTTCGATGTCTGCACCAGGGCCAGCCCGGAGGACCCCGACAACCATGAGAGGCTGGTGTTCGCGGCCCTGGAGGCCGGGAAACACTGTCTGTGCGAGAAGCCCGTGGCTCACGACTACCGTGACACGTGGAGGGCCCACGAGCTCGCCGTGGCTAAGGGGTTGAAGACCAAGGTGGGTCTGACCTTCAGGTACGCGCCCGCCATGATGTACATGTACGAGCTCATCCATGAGGGGTTCATCGGCGAGCCCTACATCTTCAACGGGTTCGAGCAGAACAGCCAGTTCATCAGCCCCGTTGAGCCTGTGACGAAGAGGGATCTCATCCCGCCCACGGAGGTTGAGGAGATAAAGGTCTCGTCTCTGGAGGGGTACGGGGCGCCCATCATCGATCTGAGCCTTTGGTTCATGGGCAGCGAGCTTACCCGGGTGGTTGGTCTGCTTAAGAACTTCGTCCCGTACAGAACCGACATTGACGGGTCCAGGGTTCGGACTAACATCGACGACGGGGACATATACGTCGGCGAGTACGCCAACGGCGCCATGTGCAGCATCCAGTCCAGCTACGTGACCGTCGGCAACTACCCCGGCTTGGAGGCTAGGGCGTACGGCTCCGAGGGCGCCCTAATCTGTCGTCTCGTCGAGGAGTTTGGGGAGTGCCAGACGCTGCATAGCGCAAAGCCTGACGCCGTCGAGTTCGTGCAGGTCGAGACACCTGAGCGGTTCTTCCCTCCAGGCTACGTCAAGGGGGAGCCGTGGCCGAGCCTCTTCTACACGAACCTCGTTCACGACTTCCTGAAGGAGATCGTGGGTGGCGGAGAGGTTAACCAGGGCAACTTCGCTCAGAGCGCCCGCGTCCAGGAGATAATCAACGCCGTGGAGCTTTCAGACAGGGAGAGGCGGTGGGTCACCCTGCCCTTAGGGGGCTGATCAGATCTATGAAGTTTGGTTGGCCTCAGTGTAACTCTGATTAATGATATACTTTCATATGAGTAATAAAAACACGTGCGCGCGTTATATATGGAAAAACTTCAAATTTATCTTGGTCGGAATAGTAACCGGTTTCTATGCCTACGATAGTCGAGTTGGAGAGAGAGTACACGGAGAAACACCGGAAGTCGAGGCAGCTCTTCGAACGCGCCCAGGGCTGCTTCCCGAGCGGTGTCACC
>CAZQOX010000186.1:0-3276 GCA_964594895.1 uncultured Candidatus Bathyarchaeia archaeon | reverse complement strand
TAGAGTTCAGGATCATCGACACCCCGAAGGGGAAAGAGGCCGTCGACGTCAAGGTAATACCACACGGAGCCGAGCAGGTTTCGGAGGAACCCGCCGAGGCTGAGCAGACGCCTGAGACGGGCAACGACTTGGGCGAGCTGAACGGCGTCGGACCCAAGTACAGGGAGCTGTTGACGGCCGCCGGAATAAACTCCGTCAAATCGATCACGGAGTACGCACCGGAGGTTCTGTTGGCCAACTTGTTGGCGGTCAACGAAGCCCAAGAGATAACCAAGCGGCCTCCTACGCTGCCTCTCGTGAAGGAATGGATCCAGGCCGCAACCGACTTGAGCTAGGCCTCATCTTTTGATGCCTTTCTTTACGGGGGCACCCGCGAGCTAGGAGGTGAAAAAAGTACCCACACACGGATCGCTGACGAAGGCCGGGAAGGTCAGGGCGCAGACGCCTAACGTAGATAAGACGAGTAGAGCGAAGAGAACTGGACCCATGAGGAAGAACCACCGTAACTACCATACCAGGATACTGTACCAGCCCGACGATCGGCGATACAGAAGAAGACGCTAGCCTCCTTAATTGTAGTTGGCTGACGCCTTTCTTCATTTGATTTGCATTGTTTCTATTGTCTATTTCACGCAATGACTCTCAAGCCACGGACACAAAAGCGACACGGTTGTCTACGCCTAGAAGTTAGATAGGAGAGCCCACCGGCTTCATGTCTCACACCTCAGCGCCAAATGCCTCGCTCCACGAGGGAGCTGTGGTCACGACTGTGAACCTGGGTGATTCACATAGAATTTTTTTTGAAAAGTAGGTAGGAATATGTGTTTTAATATTACGGTTCCGTTGGGTTGTTGGTGAATGTTTTACCCAAGGTGACGGTCGATCTCGAGAAGTGCTCAGGCGCAGGAGTATGCAAGAGCGTCTGCCCGATGGACGTCTACGATCTGGTAGAGATGCCCGAGTACAACAACGAGACTAAAGCAGATCCAGCCAGGATGGAAGACTGCATATTATGTATGGCATGCGTAAACAGCTGCCCCGAACAAGCGATAACCGTGGAAGAAGAGTAAAGCGTCCGCGGAGGCTCATGCTTGAAGCCGATAGGTCCCTTGATGTGGGAGCACAGGATAATCGAGAGGATGGTCCCGGCGCTTGAGGCTGAGATCAGCCGCATAAAGAAGACGGGGGAGGCGGACCCACGGTTCATAGTCTCCGCCGTCGACTTCTTCAGGACGTACGCGGACAGGACCCACCACGGGAAGGAGGAGGACATACTATTCAGGGCGCTCGAGTCCAGGATGCTCGACGAGGCCCACGCCGCGACGATGGAGGAGCTGAGGGAGGAGCACGGGTACGCCAGGGCGACCGTGGGCAGGCTGCTGGAGGGCAGGGACATGTGGATTAGGGGAGACGAGGGAGCCCTAGACCACATCGGCGCCGCCCTGAAGGCCCTCGCCGAGCTTTACCCGAGCCACATCGAGAAGGAGGACAAGCGGTTCTTATACCCGGCGATGGCGTACCTCAGCCACGAGGAGCAGGACCAGATGCTGGAGAGCTTCCGCAGGTTCGACAGAGCCATGATCCACGAGAAGTACAAGGGCCTCGTGGAGGAGCTAACCGGCTCCCCGCTGCTGTTCCCGGCCTCGGATGCCTCACAGGATCAGCCCCCTGAGCACGTCTGCCCCGTCTGCGGATACGTCTACGATCCCGCTAAAGGAGACCCAGAGCACGGGGTACGCCCGGGCGAGAGACTCAAAGACCTCCCGGGGGACTGGGTCTGCCCCATATGCGGAGCCTACAAGACGCTCTTCGAATAAAACGAATGACCATATTTTATCAATCAAGATGACGTTCGCCTATAAAATGAGTGCTTGAAGAGGCTCTGAGCAGAGTTCTCGACACCCTACCCTTCGAGTTCAGCTACGCCGACAAGGACGACAGAGTCAGACTGTCCAACAGGAACGGTGACAGGATGTTCCCCAGGCCTCCAGGCGTCATATGGAGGGTTCGTGGCTGTCATTTCTCGAAGGGTGTTCAAACGGTTCAACAATCCTCGACGAAATGAAGGCTGGGGTACGAGACTCCGCCGAGTTCTGGATAAGCTTGAATGAGAGGAAGATCCATGTCCGTTACTTCGCACAATGTGAAGAGATGAAGTCACTAATAACCATAAAAACGGCGGTAATAAATGACTGCCAGATAATGCACACCATATAATGGCGTTCATAAAAATAGTATAAATATGATCACTATCCCTGCATTCACTTAGAGAGGATGCAAGTTGTCTCCGTTCGAGAAGCCGTACCCGCCGGACCCCATAACGTACAGCCACTACGACGCGCTGGTGGACGCACTCGAGGCCAGGTTCGGCGCCGGCGCAGCCGGTTTCATCGGCGACAGGGCCAAGATAGTGAACAGCCGGGGCAACGTCTGGGAAAGGGCCGCAGGCAACGTGCAGAGCGCCATCGACGATGTGATGGCTGACACGGGTGGCGCCGTCTGGCTGCCCAAGGGCAAGATAACCGAGACACAGCCCTGGACCATCGACGAGGTCTACCCGGTCCACATATACGGGGCAGGCATGTGCTACCACGACCTGGACTACGGCACCATGATCAGGTTCAACCTCGGCAGCGGCGTCCACTGCATCGACATAGGCAAACCCGGCGACACGGTGCACTTCGGAGGCCTCTACGACATGACCCTCTTCCCCGGCTCGGGGGACCGCGACGTCGTCCACCTGGACAGGGTCAGCGACTGGCACATGGAGCGGGTCTACATGAACCAGCCGAAGAGGCACGGGCTCCATGTGGAGAGCACCGGGGACAGCTGGAACCTCTGGGTTAAGGACTGCCTCATCGAGAACGCGGCCCAGGCGGGAATCAGGCTCGAGGGAGGAGCCGGCGCGGGAGTGATCCTGAAGAGCTTCTTCCTGAACAACTACTTCTACTCAAACGGCGTCGACGTAGAGGCCGGCGCCCTGGACGGCACCAGCGGCAAGGTCCGGCTGTGCCAGTTCCATAACAACCAGCACTTCAACACGGACGGGGTGGGCATGAGGCTCTACCGTCTCGTCGAGGAGATCCTCGTCATGGGCGCCATATTCTACGCCTGCGGCGGCGACGCGATAGACGTCGACGACGACGGCGCAGGCAACAGGTGCAGCAGGCTCAACCTCGGGCCTCTCCAGATCGACGGCCAGTCGACGACGCCCAACGGCGTCGACCTCGGCGGCTACACGGACCACGTGGTCATCGACAACTACCAGATCTGGGG
>CAZQOX010000185.1:0-3290 GCA_964594895.1 uncultured Candidatus Bathyarchaeia archaeon | reverse complement strand
GGCTGCAGCACGCCACCACGACGCGGTCCAGGCCGCGCCGCTTTATGCTGTCCCTTATCTGCTGGAGACCCGGCTTGCTGCAGAGGAAGTCTGTGATCTGGGCGGTGGTGACTCCCTCCATGTCCTTGACGGCGTCCCGGACCTCCTCACAGTTCACGGTGCCGCTGATGTTGCCGCCGCACCTGCAGATGAACACTCCCGTGGTCATAGCTTGCTCACCTTCTCCAGCAGACCGTCCACTGGAACAGTGTTGATGTCGAACCCCAGCTCACCGGGGTCTATGCCCAGCGCCAGCCCCAGCAGCTGGGTGTAGTAGAGCACGGGTAGCCCGTACCGCTTCCCCAGCTCGGCCTCCAGCGTCCGCTGGTACTTGTCGTACATGATCGCGCAGAACGGGCAAATCAAGACGAGTGCGTCCAGTTCCAGCTGTGAGAGGGTGTCCAGCTTCTTGCCGGTCATGGCCTTGGACGTTGACTCGCTAACCGCTAGGATGCCTCCGCCGCAGCAGTCGGTCTTGCCGACGTAATCGACCGCCTCCGCCCCCGTGGCTTCGACGAGTCTGTCTAGGCTCACCGGGAACTCGGGGTCGTCGAACTCCTCGAAGAGCTCCTTGGGCCTGACGTAGTGGCAGCCGGGGTGGGTCGCGACCCGTAGCCCCTTGAGGGGCTTCTTGACCTTCTTCTTCAGCTTTTCGAGGCCGTACGTCTCGTAGAGCATCCTCGCGAAGTGGATGACCTCGGGGCTCTCCCCCTCGTAGGAGGTGTCGAGGCTCTTCTGGAGGACCTTATTCACCTCCTTGGCCACGTCATCGTTTATGAGGAGCTTCTTGGCCTTGTTGAGCATCTCTCCGCAGGCGGAGCACATGGTGACCACCGGCAGCCCCGCTTCTTCTGCTAGCTTGAGGTTGACCGCCGCCATGGCCAGGGCCTTGGTCTCGTCGATGGGCTCCACTGGGAAGCCGCAGCAGCCGTACTCGGCCTCCACGAGCTCTATGCCCAAGGCCTCGGAGACCTTCCGCGCCGACTGCTCGTAGTTGACCTGCCTCGCCGGTATGGTGCATCCCAGGAACACGCTGTACTTCAACAATCATGCCTCCGCTATCTTCTTGACGAACGTGGGCTCGGCTTCGAGCCCGGGCAGCTCCATGTCGTCGCGCTCGTCCTCCGTGAAGTCGTCGATGGGGTAGACCCTTCCGTTCTCGGCTAGGATGCCCATGAGCTTCATGAGGGCCGGCGGCGCCACGCCCTCCCTGGCGGCCATGTTCCTCAGGACGGTCATGACGTCGGGTGGGCTGACGTCCTGGGGGCAGCGCTCGTCGCACATGAGGCACATGCTGCAGAGCCAGATGAAGTCGCTCTGGAATACCTGGTCCTTGAGGCCCAGCTTGGCCAGCTTCATTATCCTGCGCGGGCTGAACCGTTCCTCTATCTCCCTGACGGGGCAGCTGGCGGTGCACACCCCACACTGGAAGCACTTGCTGAGGTCGGCGGCGCCGATCTCCCTTGCGAGGCTCCGGAGGAACCTCGTGTCCGCCTTGGAGAGGTCGACGACGGCGTCTGTGTTAACCATATTTATTCCTATTATCGTAACTTGGGTGATTAAAAAGCTTGAGAGAGCGAAAGAATTGCTCGCGTAAAATTCCCGATTTTTTACGTTTAATGGTTTTTTAGATATTACTCTATATACATTTTTTATAGTTGTTAGCATCTTTTTATTTGGGTAATACTATATGAAAAATGGTAAAATTGTAAAGATTCTGTTAATTCTGATGACACTGACCCTTTCAAGCATACCAGTTATGGCTGAGAACGAGGTAGAGCAGTCAGGCCCCTGGGCAGACGAGCTGTTCTTCAAGATCTACCTGAACCCTGAAGTAGAGTACTTGGCGTTGAAGACCGGCGACATAAACATCATGGACTGGGAGCTCCCAGCCGAGAAGGTCGCCGACGCACTTGCTGATCCTAACATCGTTACTGACAGCACGGCAGACCTCGGCTACTACTTGATAGACATCAACTGTCAACGCTGGCCCACCAGCAACGTTCACTTCAGAAGGGCTCTCGCCCATCTTGTCGACAAGTCTCGCATCGAGACCGACGTCCTACAAGGATTCGGATATGCGCTGGACAGCCCTGTACCCGTCGTCATGGGTGGCTGGGCTAACCCGGACATCAGGACCTACGAATACAGCCCGGAGTTAGCCGCCGCCGAGTTGGAGCTCGGTGGATTCGTCGACACCGACGGCGATGGCATCAGGAACGACCCCGTGACCGAGGAGAACATGGCGGATGTACTCTTCTATATCCGCATAGACGACCCGGAGCGGAAGCAGGCCGGAGAATGGCTGGCTCAGGAGCTGAAAGCCTTGGGCGTGCCCGTTGAAGGCGAGCTCGCCGTCGAGAGGTCCGTCTGCGCGGACGCGGTCATGAACACACCGGATGGAGAGTGGAACGTCTACACGGGTGGATGGGGGATCACGAGAGACCCTGACCACCTCGCAGACTTCTACCACAGCAAGGAGTTCGACCCAGACTGCGTAGGTGGATGGCGTGGCTACAACTACCCTGGCTTCGTCAACAGCACCTTCGACCACTGGGCAGACCTCCTGAAGACGGCCAGCTCCTTCGAAGATACCAAGGAGGCCGCGTTCATGTGCCAGAAGATACTCGCCGAGCAGGTGCCGGGCATACCCATGTACGGCCACATCGGCGTCAAGGCTTATAGCGCGGATTGGACAGGCGTGGTGAACATGGTTGGTACAGGTATCAACAGCTGGTGGAGCTGTCTGAACATGCATCCCGCGGACGAAGCCTCTGGCGGAGTCATCGAGTACGGCATAAAGTCCGACATAGAGACACTCAACCCGCTGACGGCCGAGTGGACATACACGTGGGAGGTCCTAGACAAGATCTACGAGTCCCCGTATTTGTACAACCCGTATGACATCAGCGAAGACTGGGGGTGGCTAACCGAGTCCTGGGAGATCGACGACTGGGTCAGCCCCACCGGCGAAGACGGCACCAAGGTAACTTTCCACTTCGTCAAAGACGCGAAATGGCACGACGGCGTACCCTTCACGGCTGAAGACCTGAAATTCACCTACGAGTACATAAAAGAATACGGGATACCGAGATATCTGCCTAACGTACGGTTCATCGAGGACATGGTACTAGTCGACGACTACACCCTTGAGGTGTACCAGAACACGACCAGCTACTTCGCGTTCCACTACCTGAACGGTCCACCCGTGCTCCCCAAGCACATCTGGGAGGACGTGGGCGCAGGTTGGC
>CAZQOX010000184.1:0-3318 GCA_964594895.1 uncultured Candidatus Bathyarchaeia archaeon | reverse complement strand
CCTCGACTCACCCGTCAGGGCGGCCTCGTCCACCTCAAGGTTGGCGGCCTCGATGAGCCTGCTGTCCGCAGGGACCCTGCTACCTGCCTCAAGCAACACGATGTCCCCCGGAACCAGGCCCTTGGAGTCTATGGACTCCTCTCTGCCTTCTCTGAGCACCAGGACTTGGGGGCTCACCATCGCTTTAAGCGCCTCGACGGCCTGCTCGGCCCGGTACTCCTGGACGAAGCCCAAGATGGCGTTCATGACGACGATGAATAGTATCACGTAGGTGTCGGTCATGGGCTCGCCCTCCTGGATGGATAGGTAGGCCGAGACTGTGGCGGCTATCACGAGTATGATGACGAGTATGCTGGTGAACTGCTCGAAGAGGAGGTGATACCACTGCTTCTTCTTCTCCTCCTTGAGCTCGTTGGGTCCGTAAACCTCCAGCCTTCTACTGGCTTCCTCACCTGTGATGCCTTCACGACCTGTCTCGAGTGCTTTAAGAACGGCGTCTACTTCGGTCGCATGCCAGTCAGTCTTCTCCAAGGTCCACACCATGCCACTCGATAGATCCGGAGTCTATTTCCTCAATGGGAATGTGTTATGACTTAAAACTTCTCCGCTAACGTTCTAAATATATAAGGGAAGAAGGCGGCGCCAGTGGGCACGGCTTCTAGCCTATGATTTCGAGGTATCTCCTCTGCCTGAGGACAAGAACCTTGACGCCGGCTTCCCTCAGCCTCCTTCTGAGGTCGGCGTCCGCTGTGCCGACGATCAGTCGCTTTTCTACGGCTGTGCGCAGGATCGATTCGTCCACCGTCTCCTCGTCCTCCGCCTCAACCTCGAGCACGCTGCACCTCTCAGCGATCTTCTCCGCGAAGCTTAACTCCTTGTCGAAGGACGGGCTCGCACCCTGTTTCAGAAGCTCTATCTCTCTCAGGACGCTTCTGGTCACGTAGTACTCCGGCAGCTGGTTGAGCGCACGCTCCGACTCCTCGAAGACGTCGACCCCGAACCGCAACGGGATCATTAGGAAGTTTGTATCAAAAAGTATCTTCGGAGGCAATTCAGCCACTCATTGTTCCAACCCCGATCAGCCTCCACCTTCCGCTGATGCGTCGGCTGATTGCCACTCGGTCCCCGGGTTCGGCGCAGACGGGGATGCTTAGCTTGGTCTCCATTTCACTCTTCTTGACGTCTGTGACGTCCCCCATGGTCTTGGCTGTGCCGACGTTGAGGAGCAGCTTCTCTCCCTTCGCTATCTTCGCCACCTTCTCCCTCTCTCGGCTGCCGACGACGTTCTTGAAGAGCTCGTAATCTAGCCGCAGCTCTTCAAGCACAGGCGGAAGAGTGCCCGGTTTCCCTACGAGGCTCCCCACGAGCCCGTCCGACTTGGTTAATGAGGGATCAAGCATCGTGCCGACGCCGGCCAAGCCCCCTGGAAGCGCCTCGTCGACGGCTGTGCCTCCGACGTGGAGGCTCGTTATCTCGGTGACGAGCTCCCTCATCCTGAGGCGGTTCTTCTGCCTCGTCGGCAGACCCGGCTTTACATCGATCTCGTCACCCATCTCGAATCTGCCCTGGGTGATGCTTCCCCCGATGACTCCGCCGACCATGTCGTCTATGGCGGTCCCGGGCTTGTTCACGTCGAAGCTCCTGATGATGTGCATCCTCACGGGCAGGTTCGGATCCCGCGTGGGCGTAGGCAGGTACTTCTGCATCCCCTGGATGAGGAGGTCTATGTTCACAATCTGTTGCGCGGACACCGGTATGATGGGGGCTTCCTCTGCGATGCTGCCCTTGACGAAGCTCCTGATCTCGTCATAGTTCTTCAGGGCCTTCTCCCTGCTCACCAGATCGATCTTGTTCTGTACGATGACCAGGTTCTTGATCCCCACCGCCTCGATGGCCGCCAGGTGCTCCCGGGTCTGAGGCTGGGGACACGGCTCGTCGGCCGCGATCACCAGTATGGCTCCGTCCATCACGGCGGCGCCGCTCAGCATCGTGGCCATGAGTATCTCGTGGCCAGGCGCGTCGACGAAGCTCACGGTGCGCTGTAGCTCGGCCTCTCCTCCGCACGAGGGACACTCCTTGGTGACGCAGTAGCAATGAGGCTCGTCGCAGTTGGGACACTTGTAGATGGGGGCGTCGGCGTACCCCAGCTTTATCGTGATGCCTCGTTTAAGCTCCTCGCTGTGGCGGCTCGCCCAGGTACCGGTGAGGGCCTGAACCAGCGTCGTCTTACCGTGGTCCACGTGCCCTATGGTGCCTATGTTGATCTCAGGTTGTCTAGGTAGCTTCGCGATGTCGGATCTCCCCGTTAAGCCAGTGGATTCACTACGGAACCTCCTCTTAAATACATATCCCCGGCCCCCGGCGGCTTCCGTATGTAACAGCGGCACCGATCCATTGATAAAGAGTTAATAACCCTCTAAAGGGATTTGACACTGTCAAGGTGGAAAAAGTGACGGAGGACAAGGTAGCCGTGATGATCCCCCGGGAGCTGTACCAGAAGATAGAGGAGAAGATAGCTGGAACCAGCTTCACCAGCGTCGAGGAGTACGTCATGCTCAAACTGGAGAACGAGTTCCCCGAAGAGACGGAGTACACAGAGGAAGAGGAACAGATAATCAGGGAGCGTCTCAGGCGCCTCGGTTACATAGAGTGACCCGTTATGCCGAGGCCTCATGGCGGTAGACTGGTCGATAGGCTCACCCCACCGTTGAAGAAAGCCGAAGCCGCGGAGGAGGCGGCCGAGCTCCCCAAGATAGAGGTCAGCCATGAGCTGCGGCTGGACCTCGAGAACATAGCCTCCGGCCTCTACAGTCCGCTCACGGGACCCATTACGCAGAACGACTACCTTACCGTGTTGGCTAAGGGAAGACTCTCCGACGACCTGCCGTGGACCATCCCCATCCTGCTGGACGTCGCGGAAGAGACGGCTGAAGGCTTCAGGGAGGGTGACGCGGTGACTCTCGTCTGTGAAGAGGAGCCTTTCGCTACGCTCACGGTAGAGGAGAAGTATGGATGGGACAAAGAGACCCACTGCAGGCGGATCTATAAGACGACGGACCCGGCGCACCCCGGCGTCGTAAAGACGAACGGCATGAACGATTTGCTGGTGGGCGGCCCAATAATGGTTTTCAACGAGTCTCCCGGCAAGTTCCCTCGGTACCGGCTCAAGCCGAGGGAGACAAGGTTCCTCTTCAAGGAGAAGGGCTGGCGAACAGTGGCCGGCTTCCAGACCCGGAACGCGCCTCACATAGGCCACGAGTACGTGCAGAAGACCGCCCTATCGTTCGTGGACGGCCTGTTCATCAACCCTTTGATAGG
>CAZQOX010000183.1:0-3343 GCA_964594895.1 uncultured Candidatus Bathyarchaeia archaeon | reverse complement strand
GCTCGAAGAGGAGCACAACCGAGGGCTCCGGGCTCTCGGGACGGTGCTCAACGCCTTTCGGAACGACGCAGAGCTGGCCCTTCCCGAGAATCACGTCAGGCTTGCCCCTCAACCTTATCGTGATACCGCCCTTGACGACGTAGAAGAGCTCGTCCTCCTCGGCGTGCCTATGCCAGTGATACTCGCCGTGGAAAAGCGCTAATCTTATGACCTGGTCGTTTACATAAGCTACATCAACGGGCGACCAGGGCTCGACGATCTCCGCGGCTTTCTCACCGACGTCGACAACAGGAATCATGGAGAGAGAATGGTTGCATACCCTAAAAAGACGACGATTCGTGCCCGCCCCTAAATTGATATAGGTTTATAACGATGGTCAGCGTTTTCCGGGTTCACATGACCAGCGGTGCCGAGACTTGGGTTACATCGATAAGCTACGTGACAGCCTATCCCTCCGCGGGAACATGCCTGGGCTAGTGGCGAGTGGGCTTATCGAGGGCACCGCGTGGCAGATGCATGAACTCGTCTGGCAGCCGTACATAATCAGCCTAGGCGGCAGCATGGCCACCATAGGCGGCATGCGGAGCCTCTGGACCCTGATAACCAACGGCCTCCAGTTCGTCACCGGGTCGCTCTGTGACAGCTGGGGCAGGAAGACGGTGATCACCGGCTACTACCTCGCAAGCATAGCGGGGCTTTTCATAACCGTCCTTGCCTGGGACTGGAGGTGGCTCATACCCGCCATAGTGCTTTACTCCATCGCCGATAGCCTAGGTGAGCCCAGCTTCTACCCCATATTCGCCGAGTCAGTCGACGCCAAGAGAATCGGGTTATCCATCAGCCTGCTGAGCCTCACATGGTTCCTCCCCGGACTATACAGCAAGCTCTTCGCAGGCTACTTAGGGGACAACGTGGGGCTGGTCAACGTCCTCAGGCTCGTCCTCGCAGGGGAGGTGGTGGCGACCCTGGTCTTCCTCTTCGGCGTCGAGGAGACCTTGAAGGAGAGGAGGCCCATGGACTGGCCCGCCGTCAAGAACAACATCGTCGGGGTTTTGAAGCCGAGAGGCGACCTGCGTGACGTTTACCTCCTCTCCATCCTGGACAGGTTCAGCTGGGCCATGAACCGAGGCATCTTCGTCGCCATGCTGTACGAGTCTCTCGGCCTCAGCCTCCTCCAGATCGGTGTCCTCATGACAGTCGCCACGGCCACCACCTCCCTCGCCCTGATCCCCGTCGGTAACCTCGTTGACCGCCACGGGTCACCCATGTTCCTCAGGGCATCTGTGCTCCTAGCCATAGCGAGCTTCGCAGGCTACGCCCTGTTCAGATCGTTCCCGGTGCTGCTCGTACTCCAGGTGTTCAGGGGCCTAGCCATGGGGCTGTGGGACCCATCCTACAACAGCTTCCTGGCCAAGGCCGTTCCGGAGGGGGAGAGGGGCAGCCTCTACGGCAGCATAAACGGCCTGAGAGGAATCATCGTGTTCCCGGCCCCCCTCATCGGTGCATACCTCTTCGAGGGCTTCGGGCTCCGAGGCACCTTCGCGGCGAGCATCGCGGTGAGCTCCCTCGCCCTAGTAATAGCCTTAAGGCTGAGAGACAGGTGAAGGCAGGTATCGACGTGGGCCCGCTGGAGAGGCTGAGGAGATCTGCTCTGCTCAAAGGAAGGGTGCCTCACTTCACCCTCAACAGGCTCATAGACGCCGTCGGCTGGGCCCTGATATCCCCGTTCTGGTTGAAGCACATCCAGCTGCAGGGCGCGCCTCTGCCGGTGATCGGCGGAGTCGAGGCCCTCTACAACCTGTTACTCCTGCTGTAGGTCGTAGGCGGGCAGCTGTCAGACTCGATTGGGCGTAAGAAGATGATGGTGACGGCGTACGTTCTCAGCCTGGCCGGCGTGCTGTTCGTGCTGGCCGCGAGGAGCTGGGTGTGGCTCCTTGTCCCGGTGGCCCTCTGGGGGTTGGCGGACTCCCTCATCGACCCCGTGACCGGAGTCTACTTCGCGGAGATAGCTGGTGGCGATGGGGAGGGCACCGCATTCAGCCTGCTCAGCTTCACGTGGTTCCTACCGGGGCTGTTCGCGCCCACCATGGCCGCGCTCATCCTGGATCTGTACGAGTTCTCGGCCCTCGCCTGGATACTGCTTGCCACCGAGTCGGTGGCCTTCGTCATACTCCTCCTCTGGATACCCGAGACCCTCGAGAGCACCAAGCCGGTGAACGTCAAGACCATGGTGAAGACCGTCGTCGACACCATAAGGCCGAGGCCCGGGCTGGCCTCATTCTACGCCCTGGCCCTGCTGGACGCCTTCACCTACGGACTCTACGCGCCGTTCCTAGTCATAATATTCACAGACTACATGGGCTACACCGGGCTGCAGTCTGGGATGCTGCTCAACGTGGTGACCCTCATGATAACCCTGCTTCTGCTCCCCATGGGCCGCCTCATCGACGCGTTCAGCAGCAGGGCCATGATCACCATCTACACCGTCATGTACGCGGCCAGCGCGGCCATCTACCTCCTCACAGGCAGTTTCGGCCTCCTCGTGGTCGCCCAGTTCCTCAGGGGCGTAGCCCTCAGCATATGGAACCCCGTCTACGGGGCCTACCTCTACGCCTCGGTGGAGCCCGGGCAGCGTGGCACGTACTTCGGCAACCTGAACGCCCTGCGGAGCCTCGTCATGCTCCCCGCATCCCTCATAGGGACCTACATGCTGGCCTCGTACGGTCACAAAGCCGTGTTCACCGCCGTCCTCCTGGGGACGGTCGTAATGACCATTATGAGTCTCAGACTGGAGCCAGACAAGAAAGAGGTGGAGGTGACTAGATGACCTCCTCCATGCTCCCGGAGAGCCGTTCGAGGTAGACGAGGGTCTCCGGGCGGAGCTCAGCCTTCTTGGCCTCGAGGTACTCCTTGAGCCGAACGCCGAGCCGAACAGTCTCGTTTATCCCGGCGTCCTCGATGATCCTGTCGACCTCCTCTTCGCTTCTGTGCTCAACCGGCCAGTCGTCGGCGTTGCAGAGACGCACGGCCGCCACGGCGGCGTTGGCGACACACTCACGCATGGCGCGGAGGTTCGCCTTGTCCACGGTGTCGAACTTGGTGTGGCCGAAGCCCCTGCCTGCCCGCCTCTGCGCCTCCTCGGGGTCCCCCATGGTGGCTGTGGGCACACCCTTCAGGAGGAAGGGCCAGTGGTCGCTGTACGGGCCGACGCGGCTCCAGAGGGGCAGGTCCACGCCTATGTCGGCTATGATCTCCTTGAAGAACGGGTCCAGCCCAGGCCAGCCGTGTACGCAGAAACCCTGACGGCCGGCGCGGCCCGCGGCGTCGAAGTTGAGCATGAACC